>DAVZJH010000001.1:0-63224 GCA_052272885.1 Anaerovibrio sp.
ATAGTGTATAATAAATAAGTTAAGATTTAATATATCCATTATGGAGGAAGTAATATGGCAAAAACATTGGCAGAATTGGCCGCTTTGGTAGAAGGGGCTGTTATTAATGGCGATAAGGATTTGACCATTGAAGATATTGAGCATGATTCCAGAAAAATAACTCAGGGTGCTCTTTTTGTCTGCATGGAGGGAGTTCATGTAGATGGACATAAATTTATTCCTCAGGCCAAGGAAAAAGGCGGGGTGGCTATTATAACCCAGCGGAAGCTGCAGCCAGAGGAGGCTGAGGGTTTAGCTGTGCTGCAGGTGCCAGATTTGAAAAAGGCCTTGCAGGTTGTGGTGCCATTTTTTCATGATTATCCAGCTCGCAGCATGAGAGTTATTGGTATTACCGGTACTAACGGCAAAACCTCCATCAGCTATATGGTACGAGCTATGCTGCGCCGTATGGGCTGTCGTGTAGGCTTAATAGGTACTATTCAGATTATGATTGAGGATCAGGTATTGCCTATTCATAATACTACTCCTGATGTGGTGGATTTGCAGCGTACGCTGGCTATGATGCGGGAAGCCAATATGGATTATGTGGTTATGGAGGTTTCCAGTCACGCCCTAGACCAGAATCGGGTAGCCGGGATTGAATTTGACACAGCTGTCTTTACCAATCTTACTCAGGATCATTTGGATTATCACAAAACCTTGGAAAATTACAAAAAGGCCAAGACCATTCTCTTTGATCTGGTTTCTCAGCCGGGTATCAAAAATGGCAAAACCGCTGTGGTGAACATTGATGATGGGGCTGGACAGGATATGCTGGCCCACAGCAAATGCCGCCATATTACCTATGCCATTAACAGGGAAGCAACCCTGCAGGCTGAAAACATACAGGTTTTGGCCAGTGGTGCTCAGTTTGATATAAAGATTGGTGAAGGACATTTGCTATTGAAGCTGCAGATTACTGGTATCTTCAATGTTTATAATGTAATGGCAGCAGTAGGTGCAGCTTTGGCTGAAGGAGTACCTGGCCCTGTTATCAAGAGCTGTATGGAGGAATTTGCTTCTGTACCTGGTCGTTTTGAGCTGGTACGGGGAGGACAGGATTTTGCTGTTATTGTGGACTATGCTCATACTCCAGACGGCTTGGAGAACATTCTGGAAACTGCTAGACAGATAGCCAAAAAGCGAATTATTACTGTATTTGGCTGTGGTGGAGATAGAGACAATACCAAACGGCCTATTATGGGACGGATTGCAGCCAAAATGTCTGATTATGTGGTGGCTACCTCCGATAATCCTCGTAGTGAGGATCCTCAGAGGATTCTTGATATGGTTAAGGCTGGGGTAGAGGAAGCCATTGGCAGCAAGCCTCATGAATATATTATTGACCGTCGTCAGGCTGTTTTTAGAGCCGTGGAGCTGGCTGAAAAGGACGATATTGTGATTATTGCCGGCAAGGGCCATGAGAATTATCAGATTCTTCATGACAAGACCATTCATTTTGATGATAAGGAAGTAGCCCTAGAGGCTATTCAGTCCCGCAAAGGAGAGTAAGATATTTTATGGCAGAATTTACTCTGACAGAGGTGCTGCAGGCCTTACCTCAGGCTAAGGTTCTCAAGCAACAGGGAGATAAATTTTATAATATTACCACCGATACTAGAAAGATTACTCCTGGAGCTCTGTTTGTGGCTCTAAAGGGAGAACGATTTAACGGTGAGGATTTTGCAGCCAAGGCTGTAGAGGCAGGAGCAGCTGGAGTGCTGGTTAGCTCTGCCTATCAGGGGCCTGTAGATTTGCCTGCCACAACTATTCAAGCTGTTAGTGATACTCAGCTGGCTTATCAGCAGCTAGCAGGCTTCTGGCGGCAGAAATTTCAGATTCCAGTGATTGCTATTACAGGCTCTAACGGCAAAACCACCACTAAGGATATGACAGCTTCTGTGCTGTCAGCCAAGTTCCCGGTATTAAAGACACAGGCTAATTTCAATAACGAAATAGGTTTGCCTTATACCTTGCTGCAGCTTAACGCTCTGCATCAGGCAGCAGTGGTGGAGATAGGCATGCGTGGCTTGAATCAGATTAGCGCTTTGGCTCCCTTTGCAGCACCTTCCATTGGGATTGTTACCAATGTAGGTGAAACCCATATTGAGCTTTTGGGCTCTATTGAGAATATTGCCAAGGCCAAGGCTGAGCTGGTAGAGGCTATTCCCTCTGGTGGTACTGTTATTTTGAATAATGACAATCCATATACAGCTGCCATGAGGGATAAGGCTGCCCAGGGAGTAAAAATAATTACCTTTGGTATTGATAAGGATGCTGATATTAAGGCTGACAATTTGGTAAGCAATGATAACAGCACCACATTTCAGTGTCGCATAGGGAATGATGGTCCTTTGTGTCAGATGATTATTCCTATGCTAGGCAAGCACAATGTATCCAATGCTTTGGCGGCAGTGGCAGCAGGCTATTGTCTGGGGTTGGAGCCTCAGGAGATAGCTAGAGGTCTGTCTGAGCTTCATATGACTGGTATGCGCTTTGAGTGCCGCAAGCTGGGAGATTACAATATTATTAATGATGCCTACAATGCTAGTCCTATGTCTATGGAGGCTTCCTTGTCCACCCTCCGCGAGTTGACCGTGACCAAGGGAAAGCGGGCCATTGCTGTGCTGGGAGATATGCTGGAACTGGGCCATGTGGCTGTGGCTGCCCATCGCAAGGTAGGTCAGCAGGCTGCTGAGGCTGGGGTTTCCTGTGTTATTACCCTGGGAGAAATGGGACGAGAGATTGCAGCTGGAGCCAAGGAAGCAGGCCTGGAGCAGGTATATGCCTGCGATACTCATCAGCAGGCTGCTGATAGGTTGAAGGCTTTGTTGCAGCCAGGAGATACTGTACTCTTTAAGGGCTCTCGCGGTATGGCTATGGAGAAGATTATTGACCTTATCTGATTTCGTCAAAATAGGATAATGACGATTTTGGTTATAATGTAGGGAGGATTATAAATTTTATGGATACGTTTACCTATCCCTTGGCAGCGGTAATTCTGGCGGCTGGTTTAGTAACAGCAGCAGCACCTCGATTGATACCGGAGCTGCACAAGCTGAAATTTGGGCAGAGCATTAGAGAGGAAGGCCCTAAGAGCCATCAGGTCAAAAGTGGTACCCCTACTATGGGTGGTATAATGATTATTTTGTCCATAGCCATTACGGTGCTGGTTATTTGCCCTCTTACTTTGGAGCTGGGCTTGGCACTGCTGATTATGCTGGGACATTTTGCGCTGGGCTTTTTGGATGATTATATCAAGGTAGTAAAGAAGCAGAATCTGGGCTTGAAGGCCAAGCAAAAGCTGTTGGGACAGATTATCATTGCCCTTTTGACAGCTTATTTTGCAGGTTTGCCTACAGATTTGTGGGTTCCCTTTGCTGGCAATATAGATTTGGGTTATGGTTTTTATGCTTTACTGCTATTTGTTCTGGTGGGAACCAGTAATGCAGTAAATCTTACAGATGGATTAGATGGTTTGGCTTCTGGTACTGTTATAGCAGCCTCCTTAGCCTATATGATGATTTGTCTTTGGCTGGGCAAGCTGGAGCTGGCTGTATTCTGTGCTGCTATAGTAGGTGCTTGTTTGGGCTTTTTGAAATATAATTACCATCCAGCTAAGATATTTATGGGTGACACCGGTTCCTTGGCTTTGGGCGGTGCTTTGGCAGCCATTGGCATTCTTACACATACCGAGGTGCTGCTGGCCATTATTGGCATTATTTTTGTGTGTGAGGCCATGTCAGTTATTATACAGGTTATCTCCTTTAAGACAACTGGCAAAAGGGTTTTCCTTATGAGTCCGATACACCATCACTTTGAGCTGAAGGGATGGTCAGAGACTAGAGTGGTAAGAACCTTTTGGTTGGTAGGCTTTCTAGGTGGTTTGGCAGGATTAATTCTTTTCAAGATAGGATAAGTAGAAAGGATCTGGCAAAATGATGGATTTTTCTCATAAGAATGTATTGGTTGTAGGTGTAGGTATTAGCGGCAACGCTGTAGCCAAGGTGGCAAAAATGCAGGGAGCAGATAAGGTTGTACTTAGCGATGCCAAGGCTGAGCAGGATTTGAAATGTGATTTAACCGATGTAAGAGCCGCTGGTGTGGAATTGGTTTTTGGACCTCAGGAAAACACTTTGCTGGACAATGTAGATATGGTTATTCTGTCACCAGCTGTACCAGTACGGATTCCTTTGGTGCAGGAAGCATACAAAAGAGAGATTCCTGTTGTTAGCGAGGTACAGGTGGCCTATGAGTTGGCCAAATCTCCGATTCTTGCTGTTACTGGTACTAATGGCAAAACTACAACTGTTACCCTGCTGGGAGAATTGATGAAAACCAGATATCCTGATGCTGGTGTAGGTGGCAATATTGGTGTGCCTCTTTGTGAGGAGGCCTTGAAGGCTGGAGAGCACAGCTGCGTGGTGGCAGAGATTTCCAGCTATCAGATGGAGGCTACTACCAAATTCCGTCCTCATGTGGCTGTGGTTTTGAATGTTACACCAGATCATGTGGTACGTCATGGCAGTCTGGAGGTTTATCAGCAGATGAAGGAGAAGATGTTTGCTCAGCAGACATCAGAGGATTATCTGGTTTTGAACTATGATAATGACAAAACCAGAGATATGGCCAAGAGAGCCAAGGGACAGGTATTTTTCTTCAGCCGTTTGGAAAGGCTGGAGGAGGGCGCTTTCCTGCAGGATGGCTGGCTGACGATTCAATGGCAGGGACAGACCTGCCGTCTTTGCCGTGCAGACGAGCTGAAAATCAAGGGCGGCCATAATATAGAAAATGCCTTGGCCGCAGCTTCGGCAGCTTTTCTGGGTGGTGCCAGAATACCTAAGATTATTGAAGTCTTGAAGGAATTTGCCGGCGTAGAGCATCGCATTGAGCCTGTAGCTGTTATTGGCGGCGTAGCCTATTACAACGACTCCAAGGCTACCAACACTGATTCTGCCATTAAGGCTTTGGAAAGCTTTGATGGACATATTGTGCTGATTGCTGGCGGCGATGACAAAATGACAGATCTTACTGATTTCATGACCTTGGTCAAGGAACGGGTAGATGAGCTGATTCTGGTAGGTGATGCCTCAGCTCGCTTCAAGGAAAATGCTTTGAAGCTGGGGTATCCTGCAGAGCATATTCATGAGGTAGGCTACTCTATGGAGGAGGCTGTTAAGAAGGCTCATGCCATTGCAGGACCACCTCAGACCGTGCTTCTTTCTCCAGCCTGTGCCAGCTTCGATATGTATGATGGCTATGAGGCCAGAGGACGGGACTTCAAGGCCTTGGTAAGGGCTCTGGAGAATTAAGGTCACAATAAGCAAGAGGTAGGTTATTGAAAGCTATGAAGATAATAGTTTCAGGTGGGGGAACTGGAGGACATATTTATCCAGCCCTTACCTTGATTCGTACATTACAACAAAAGGTAGATAAGCTGGAGGTGCTTTATGTAGGCACCCATGCTGGTCTGGAAGCAGATATTATTCCCAAGGAGGGTATCCCCTTTGCTACAGTAGATTTGCAAGGATTTAAGCGCAGCCTTAGTCCTGAAAACCTGCTTAGGGCGGCCAGGGCTATCAAGGGCGTGGGCAAGGCTATGGGAATTGTAAGGAAATTCCAGCCAGATGTGGTTGTGGGCACTGGAGGCTATGTATGTGGCCCGGTGTTAATGGCGGCCAGCCTGCTGGGAATACCATCCTTGATACAGGAGCAGAATGTTATTCCCGGCATTACCAATAAAATCCTTTCTAAATTTGTGAATAAGATAGCCACTGGCTATCAGGAAGCCAATGGAGCTTTTCCTGCTGACAAGGTGGTATTTACTGGCAATCCTATTCGCCAGGAGGTCATGGCACAGCGGCAGGAGGCTGATTATGAGGCCTTTGCTCTACGTCCAGACACCACAACTATTTTAGTATCTGGTGGCAGTCGTGGTGCTAGAACCATTAATCGTGCTATGGTAGAGGTGTTGAAGCATTATGCAGGCCGTAGGGATGTGCAGATACTTCATGCCACTGGCAAGGGGGAATATGAGGATATTATAAGCAGAATCTCCGGGGCTGGACTAGATTTACAGCAGGCAGATAATATCAAGGTGAAGCCTTATCTCTACAATATGCCTCAGGCTATGGCCATAGCTGATTTAGCTATTTTCCGAGCAGGGGCTACAGGATTGGCAGAACTAACGGCCAAGGGAATACCAGCTATTCTGGTTCCCTATCCTTATGCAGCTGAAAATCATCAGGAACACAATGCCAGGGCTGTGGAAAAGGCTGGTGCTGCCAGAGTTATATTGAACAAGGATTTGACAGCCCAGGGAATTATTCAGGCTATTGATGATCTAATTGGCAAGCCTGAGAAATTACAGGCAATGGCAGAGGCCAGTGCCAAATTAGGCAGACCGGAGGCAGCAGATACCATTAGCGAGCTGATTATTGAACTGGCTCGTGGCAGGCAGAACTGCTAGGAATGTTGACAAGCAAATAGTATATAGAGCAGAAGGGAAGATTTCTTTTGTTGACAGGACTGAAAAAAATACATTTTGTAGGTATTGGCGGAGCAGGAATGAGTGCTTTGGCCAAAATTTTGGCAGAGAAGGGCTACGAGGTTTCTGGCTCCGATGTTAAGGAATCAGCCATGACCCAGGTGTTGGCTAAACTGGGGGCTAAGATATATATTGGTCAGAAAGCCGAAAATGTACAGGGGGCAGAGGCTATTGTGGTTTCTACTGCTATTCGGGATACCAATCCAGAGGTAGTAGAGGCAGCTCGTCTGGGATTGAAAAAGCTGCATCGCTCTGATGTAAACGCTTTCTTGATTAATAATTCCAAGGGCATCGCTGTAGCAGGTGCTCATGGCAAAACCACAACTACCTCCATGCTGGGGGTAGCCTTGGATTACGAGGGGGTATCTCCTAGCATTATCATTGGTGGCGAGGTAGATTATCTGGGCAGCAATGCTAGATTGGGTAAAAGTGATTATCTGGTATCTGAGGCTGATGAAAGTGACGGCACTTTCCTGAAATATTATCCTTATGTAGGCATTGTAACCAATGTAGAGGATGATCATTTGGATCATTATGGAACTATGGAGAATATTATCAAGGCCTTTACCCAGTTCTTGAACCAGGTGCATCCAGAGGGCTTTGGCGTAGTCTGCTTTGACAATGAGAACATTAGAAATATTGTCAAAAATGTAAAGACTAGATGTATTTCCTATGCCATTGACCATGAGGCGGATTATCAGGCTGTTAATATTCATACCAATACAGATGGCACTGTTTTTGAGGTAGTTCGCAAGGGCGAGAATTTGGGACAGGTTTGCTTGCATGTGCCTGGCAGACATAATGTTTTGAATGCTATGGCTGCTATTGTTACCGGTGTGGAGCTGGGGCAGACTGTACCTGCTATGGCAGAGGGACTTTCTATGTTCCACGGAGCCAAGCGCCGTTTCCAGACTAAGGGGCGTATTAATGGCATTTGGATAGTAGATGATTATGCACATCATCCAACTGAGATTGCTACCACCTTGAAGGCGGCCCGTCAGACCAAGCCAGGTAGATTAATCTGTGCTTTCCAGCCTCATCGCTATAGCCGTACCCAGTTGTTACAGAAGGAATATGGCAGCTGCTTCAAGGAGGCAGATATTCTGATTTTGACAGATGTTTATTCTGCGGGAGAAGATCCTATTCCTGGGATTGACGGTGAGCTGTTGGTAAAAGAGGTTGTGGAGCAGACTGGCAAGAAGCCTGTTTATATTCAGGATAAAAAGGAAATTGCTGGCTATTTGCAGTCCATTGCTCAGCCAGGGGATTTGATTATGACCATGGGCGCTGGGGATATTGTGAAATCTGGCGAGGAATTGGTTGAATTATTAAATAAATAATAAATTAGGGCTATATGGCAGGAGATATTTTATGAAGAAGATAGTAGTTGTAATGGGGGGACCATCTACAGAGGCAGAGGTTTCTCGCCGCAGCGGCAAGGCTATTTTGAATGCCTTGCTGGAGAAGGGATATCAGGCAGAGGGCTTGGAGCTGGATCCACCTAATTTCCCGCAACAGATAAAGGCTAGTGGAGCCGATTTTGTCTTTAATGCGCTTCACGGCAAATACGGCGAGGATGGCATCATTCAGGGCACTTTGGATATGATGGGCATTCCTTATACCAGCTCTGGAGTTATGGCGGCAGCTGTTACTATGGACAAGGTAGCTACCAAGAGATTTTTTATGGCTGAGGGGATTCCAACCCCTAGAGCTCACACCTATTTCCGTTTTGAATACAGCAAACGGAATCTGGCTCAGGAGATTATTGAGGAATTTGGTGTACCAGTGGTAGTCAAGGCTTCCTCTCAGGGCTCCAGCATTGGCGTGGTAATTGTAGAGCAGCCAGAGAAGCTGGAGGCAGCCTTGGAGGAAGCTTTTAAGTATGACCATGAGATTCTGGTAGAGGAATTTATCAAAGGTCGGGAGCTGACAGTGGCAGTTTGGGGCAATGAAGAGCATCAGGAAGCTTTGCCTATTATTGAGATTACTACTGTTACTGGTCGCTATGATTATGAGACTAAATATAAGGCAGGAGCTTCTACCCATATTATTCCCGCACCTTTGCCAGCAGAGGTAAGCAAGGCTGTTGAGGATATAGCAATTCGAGCCTTTGCAGTGTGTGGCTGTGTAGGCATGGCTAGAGTGGACTTTATGCTGGATGAGCTGAATGAGCCTTATGCCATTGAAATCAATACAGTGCCAGGTATGACAGAAACCTCTTTGGTGCCAGATGCAGGACGGGCTGCCGGGATTCAGTTCCCAGATTTGTGTGCCAAAATTTTGGCTATGGCAGGCTATCAGGACTAAATCAATAAATACAAGGATGGATTAGCATGGATGGACGCAAGCATAAGATTATCTCCCAAAGCTCTGTGGCAGTAATTCTCACCGGGCTAGTGGTGGTGCTTGGGGTACTGGCCTGTGCCCTTTCGCCTATATTTGTCCTCAGAAATATTAATGTAAGTGGCTGTCGCTACGTGCAGCCTGAGGATGTTATTCGCATTGCCGGTGTTAGGACTGGCGAGAATCTCTTTCAGCTCCAAACTGACGAAATACGCAGAAATCTGGAGAAGGATTTGAGAATAGATCAGGCTTTGGTGCAAAGATCCTTTCCTAGTCAGTTGAATATAGAAATCAACGAGCGGGTGCCTTTGGCCTTTATAAAATGCGAATATGGCTATCTGGAGGCAGGGAAGGATGGTATTGTTTTGGATGCCCATAGAACTCTGCGGCAGATGCCTGTGCCCATGATTAGTGGTGCCAGTGTGGCAGATTTATTTGTAGGTGATGCTATTGAGGATGAAAATATCAGAAAGGTTCTGAGCTTTTTATCCATGCTGGAGGATAGCAGTATTCAATCTCTGTCGGAGATAAATATTGCCAATCCTCAGGATGTTTTGCTTTATGCTGGCTCTGTTCAGATTCGTTTGGGAAGTCTGGAGCAGCTGCCGGACAAGGTAGATGTGACGATTAGTGTTCTTAAGGAATTGCAACAGACCAAGCATCCTATTGAATACGTTGATGCCAGATATGATGTATACTCAGTACGCCTGCGCCAATGAGTATATCTCCTGCCTAGGGTGGGAGAGCTTTTCGTAGAAAGGAGATATGGGAGATGAGATTTGAGAAGGGCCGACTATCCATAGCCTGTGTCTGTATGGTTTTGGGTTTTATGCTGGCAATACAATTTCGTACTACACAGGACATTAAGGATAATAGACCGCTGCAGCGTATAGAGGTTTTGACGGAAAAACTGCAGAAGCTGGAGAGTGAAAATCAATCCCTGCAGGATGAGCTGAATGATATTCGCAATAGCTCCGGCGAAGAGCATAGCCAGAAAATGGCTCAGGATATTGTGCTGCTTTCTGGCACCACCGCTGTAGAGGGGCCGGGAATTGTGATTATCATTGATGACAGCTCCCAGAAAAGCACAGCAGGGGAGGATCTGAATCTTTATCTGGTGCATGATGAGGATTTGCTTAAGGTTATTAATGAGCTGAGGGCAGCAGGGGCAGAGGCTATTTCCATTAATGGACAAAGACTCATAGCCACCTCAGAAATAAGATGTGCTGGACCTACGGTTTCTGTGAATAATGTGCGGTCAGCACCTCCCTTTGAAATTCGCGCTATTGGCAGCATTCATGATTTGGAAAATGCCATCAATATGCGAGGAGGCGTGGCAGATAACCTAAAGGTTTGGGGAATCAATATGACGCTGCAAAGCTCCAATAATGTCTGGATTCCGGCCTATAAGAATCCAATAAGCTATAAGTATGCAGCCAAATCGGCTAAACAGGAGGAAGGAAAATGATTCTGGCAATTGGTGGTCTGGCCTTGGGGCTGGCTCTGGGCTTTTTGGTGCCATGGAGCATTCCAGTGGCCTATTCCAAGCTTTTTTTCCATTGCCCTTTTAGCCTCCTTGGATTCCGTTTTTGGTGGTCTTAGGGCTGCGGGTGAAGGAAATTTTGATGATAAGATTTTTATCTCTGGTTTTTTTTCTAATGCCTTGTTGGCAGCATTTCTTGTTTATGTAGGCGATCATCTGGGAATAGATTTGTATTATGTGGCTCTTTTGGCATTGGGATTTAGAATTTTCAATAATTTGGGACGGATTCGCCAATATCTGTTGAAAAAGCATTAAATTTTTTATAGCACAATTACAGGAATAATGATATAATGTTAGAATGTAATAGGTGGAATATAAAATATTGAAATAAATGGTGCTGGTATGTGGAGGAATTTTTGTGGGAATTGATTTTGCAGAATTTAATGTAGATGATCTGAATACCGTTATTAAGGTAGTAGGTGTTGGCGGTGGTGGCAATAATGCTGTAAACTGTATGGTATCCTCTGGTATTCAGGGCGTTGAATTTATTGTTATTAATACAGATGCTGAGGTATTGGAAAAGTCCTTGGCTCCTGTAAGATTGCAGATTGGCCGTAAGGCTACCGAGGGCAAAGGGGCAGGTGCTCGTCCAGAGGTAGGAGCCAAGGCTGCTGAGGAGAATCGTGATGAAATCAAGGCTGCTCTGGAGGGAGCAGACATGGTATTTATCGCTGCTGGTATGGGTGGCGGTACTGGTACTGGCGCAGCTCCAGTAGTAGCTGAGTGTGCTAGAGAAATTGGTGCCCTTACAGTAGCAGTTGTTACCAAGCCATTTGGCTTTGAGGGCCTGATGCGCAGTCGTCGTGCCAAGGAGGGTGTAGCTAAGCTGTCCCAGCATGTAGACAGTATTATCACTATTCCTAACGAAAAGCTGTTGAACATTATTGACAGAAATACTCCTTTCACCGAGGCATTCCATGCTGTAGATGATATTCTGCGTCAGGGTGTTCAGAGTATTGCGGATCTGATTAATGAGTCTGGCTTTATTAATGTAGACTTTGCCGATGTAGAGACTATCATGAGCGATGCAGGTCCAGCCCTGATGGGTATCGGTGAGGGCACTGGCGATAACGCTTGCCTGGAGGCAGTAAAGGCTGCTGTAGGTTCTCCGCTTTTGGAGGTTTCTGTACAGGGTGCAAGAAGCGTTATTATTAACTTCAAGGGTGTGGAATCCCGTCTGAACATGGCTGAAATGACTGAGGCCAGTGAGGCTATTAGAGAGGCTGCTCATGTAGATGCAGAAATCGTTTGGGGTGTCTCTGTAGATGAAAGCATGGGAGACAAGATTTTGGCTACTGTTGTTGCTACCCGCTTTGATGATAATGCGGCTCAGCAGCCTAGCCAGTCAACAGATGCTCATCAGTTCTTTGGAACTCAGCCAGCCAATAGCACTCAGCAGGCTGGTAATGGTATGCGCAATTCCACATTTGGCAGTAATGCAGACAAGGGTATGCCAAATCAGGATTTCTTTACTGTTAACAATATTGATATTCCTGTATGGATGCGTAAGTAAGGAAAATTCATATGCTGTAGAACTACAGTATAGAAACAAGTTGAAATCCTGTAGGGTTGCCTACAGGATTTTCTTTTGAATATGGGAGTGATAAGGATGAGGAGATATACAATATTGCTCATAACCTCCTTTGTGATTATGCTGGGAGTTATTACAGGTACCATGTATATATCCGGTACAGGTTCCCATAAGGAAAATAACAGCCTGTTAGGGGAAATTACAGTATATACCACCTTGCCAACGGAAAATGTCAGCTATTTGGCAGAGGCTTACGAAAAAAACTATCATGTCAGGGTGAATTTTATGCCTATGTCTGAGGATGATATAGTTAAGCAAATGCAGAAGCCAGGCAGAGGAGATATGGTTTTGACAGATAGCCGTATTCTGCGGCGGGCAGCTGGAGAAGGCTGGCTGGTGCCCTATGGCTCTCTCCATGGGGATTCCGTCAGCAACAAGCTAAAGGATCCAAATGATTACTGGACCGGCATCTGGTATGATCCTGTGGTGTTCTGTATCAACAGGGATTATATGCAGCGGACTGCCAATTTTCCTTTAGGGTGGCAGGATTTGGCGGCGCAACCAGATATCCGCATTGGCATTACAGATTTTCTGGCAGCAGAAAGTGCAGCTAATTTGTATTTCTTCCTTACAGCCCAATTTGGGGAGGAGAAAACCTTGGCTATGTTGCAGCAGATTCACCCTCATGTGGTGCAATATGCCAAATATTTATCCACACCTGTCCGTATGGCAGGTATGGGAGAGGTGGACATAGCGGTGGCTGTACAGAGCGAAATTTTGCGCTATATAGAGGATGGCTATCCTTTGAAGATAATTCAGCCTGCGGAGGGAACAGCTTATATGCTAACTGGTACAGGTATCCTCTTGGATGCTCCTCACGGGGAGCAGGCCAAGAAATTTGCCGATTGGCTGTTAACAGATGAAGCCATGTTGGTTTTGCAGACCAATAAATTTTATTTTATTCCTTGCAATCCTACTACCTTGGCTTATAAACAGCTGGCAGTGCGGAATCCATCTCTATTCGATCAATTGGCTGATTTTCCAAGGGAAAAACGGCAGGAATTGCTGGATAAATGGGTTAAGCAGGTAAGAATAAATAATTGATGAATTTGATAAAGATATATAAGGAGGAATCGTAGATTTGAAAGCAGGATTTATTAGTCTGGGATGCTCGAAAAATCTTGTAGATACAGAGGTTATGTTGGGCATTATTCAGCAAAACGGTATAGAGCTGGTAAATGATCCAGCAGAGGCAGATATTTTGATTGTGAATACCTGCGCTTTTATAGAATCTGCCAAGACAGAGTCCATTACCACAGTTTTGAATATGGCAGAATACAAGGAGCCAGGCAAGGGTAAGTGCAAATCCGTTATTATTGCAGGCTGTCTTGGTCAGCGTTATGGTCAGGAGCTTCTGGATGATCTGCCTGAGGCAGATGGTATTATAGGTACTGGCTCCTGGAATCGTATTATGGAAGCTATAAACGAAACCTTGGCAGGTAATCGGGTAGTGATTAACAGTCAGAATGAGATTATCTACGATGCCTCTGTACCTCGTATTCCTACTACGCCAGCCTATACAGCCTATGTTAAGATTGCTGAGGGATGTAATAATCGTTGCGCTTTCTGTGCGATTCCTTTGATTCGTGGTAAATTTAGAAGCCGTACCATTGAGGATATTCATCAGGAGGTACAGCAGCTGGTGGATAAAGGCGTTCGAGAGATTGTACTTATCGCTCAGGATACCACTAATTACGGCCATGATTTATATGGCAAGCCTAGTTTGGCGGCACTTCTCAAGGATTTGTGCCAGATTAAGGATATAAAATGGCTGCGGACTCTCTATAGCTATCCAAAATTCTTTACAGATGAGCTGATAGATTTGATTGCCCAGGAGGAAAAGCTGGTTAAATATGTGGATATTCCTCTCCAGCATGCTAACAATGAAATCCTTCGGGCGATGCATAGACCAGATACCAAGGAAGAAATTTCAACCTTGCTGGCCAAGCTGAGACAGCGCATTCCTGGTGTAGTTATCCGTTCTACCTTTATAGTGGGCTTCCCTGGAGAAACAGAAGCACAATATCAGGAGCTAAAGGCCTTTTTGGAGGAACAGCGTTTTGACCATGTAGGTATCTTTACTTATTCCAAGGAGGAGGATACTGCTGCAGCAGAAATGCCAAATCAGGTGCCAGAGGAAATTATGGAGGATAGATACCATGATTTGAAGGCAACCCAGAGCCTGATTTCTCAGGAGCTGAATCAGCAGCTGGAGGGACAGGTGCTGGAGGTTCTGGTAGAGGGTCATACAGATGAAGGTATGCCTTATGGCCGCAGCTATCGTCAGGCTGATGATGTGGATGACAATATATATATTGAAGATGATACCACCAGTAAGGTGGGAGATATGGTAAAGGTTCGCATTCTGCAGGGCTTTACTGAGGATTTAGTAGGAGAGCTGGCTGATGCTTAAATTGGATGAAGGAGCAGATTCGCTGGAAATAGTAGTGGGGAAAATGCTTCAAAAGTCAAACAATACTATAGCTTGTGCTGAATCCTGTACGGGAGGCCTGCTTATGAGCAGACTTACTGCCGTGCCAGGCAGTTCTGCTTATGTTCAGGGAGGCATTGTTTCCTATAGCAATCAGGTGAAAATAGAGCAGCTTGGGGTAGAGTCCAAGGTGTTGGGTACTGTAGGGGCAGTTAGCTCTCAGGTAGCTATCCAGATGGCCGAGGGAGTGCGAAAGCACCTGCATGTAGATATTGGCACTGGCATTACCGGTATTGCTGGTCCTGGGGGAGATACTCCAGATAAGCCCCTGGGGTTGGTATATATTGCTGTAGCAGGTCAGGCAGGCACCAGGGTTACTCGCAATGTATTTGCTGGGGATAGACAGCAGGTACGCTGGGCAGCTACAGAAAAAGCTTTGTCTATGGTGAAGGAGTATCTGGAGGAAGTTTAATGTAATTTAAATTTCCTTTTCAGGTTATTTTTAGATACCTCATATATTATAGTGTTCATCTAAGGTACATAATGTATCTATTAATTTTCATATGGAGGGATGAAAAATGAAGTTAAATAAGCTTATTGCCAAGGCTTTGACCCTGGCTGTGACTATATCAGTGTTGGTTCTGCCTGTGGCTGCCTTTGCAGAGGAGGCAGCAGGGGAACAGCCACCGTCTGTAGCCTCTCAGAAGGATCAGATTGAATTTACTCACAAGCACACCAGCCAGCGCTATGGTTATAGCATTTTCTGCCCAGTAAAGCCCAAGGTGATTCCAGCCAGTGCCTATAACGAGCAGGACAAGGGAGATGTATTGCTCTATAGTGGCAGCTATGACAATATTAAAAAGGCCTGGGTTATTTGCATTAACGGCTATGATGACAAGGTAATACCAGAAAATCTTGGCACTATGCAGGAGAATGAAGCAAAGGCCTTTTTAAAGGATTTTGCAGCTAATTATGGCTTGGAATATGCTCAGATTGTAGAGATTGCTAACCGTAATGAGGATGGCAGTCAGGCAGAGGGCTATCGTTATGGTATTGCTGGTCCTACCGCCAAGGAGGTAGAGGTTGATAGCGATGGAGATGGGGTTATGGATTCTGTTGCCGTAGCTGAAAACCAGATGATGAAGCTGTTTATTCCAGGCCAGTATGGCGGACATTTTATGCTGGGACTGATACAGGCTGGTGGCCTCCAGAAGCGTGATGTGGAGGAGTTTATGAATGCTGGTATTTATACCCTGCAGCAGTGGCCAACCTCTGGCTATACCAAGGCAAAGTCTGAGGCTGACAATGGTGACAAAAAAAGCAAAAAGAAATAACTAGGGAGTTGATATTTTTGACTTTTTGATGTATTATAAATCATGAAGTTAGCACTCATACATATAGAGTGCTAAAACTATGTTAAATAATATTTCATATAAAGGAGATAATTCCAAATGGCAAAGACAACCCATGAATTTCAGGCAGAAACTAAGGAACTGCTGAATCTCATGATTCACAGCATTTATACCAATCACGAAATATTCCTGCGGGAGTTGATTTCCAATGCTTCCGATGCTATTGACAAACTGCATTTTGCTTCTCTCCAGAACAGAGATATTCTGGAGGGCAATGAGGACTATGAGATTTTCCTGGTACCAGATAAGGACAGCCACACTCTGACTATTTCTGATAATGGTCTGGGCATGACCAAGGATGAGGTAATTGAGAATCTTGGTACTATTGCCAAATCCGGCACCAAGGCATTTTTGGAGCAGCTCCAGAAGGCCAAGGAGGATAATGCAGAGATTACCGATAAGGAATTGATTGGTCAGTTTGGTGTAGGCTTCTATTCTGCTTTCATGGTAGCAGAGAAGGTTACTGTTGTTACTCGCAAGGCTGGTGAGATTGCTGCTGTACGCTGGGAGTCCACTGGTGATGGCTCCTATACTATTGAGGAGTGCGAGAAGGAAGGCCGCGGTACCAATATTACCATTACTCTGGGCAAGGAGTTCTATGGTGATGAGGCAGAGGAAAACTTCCTTGATACCTGGAATCTCCAGAATTTGGTAAAGAAGTATTCCGATTATGTCCGCTATCCAATTAGGATGAATATTGAGACTCAGGAAACTCCTAGAGATGACGAGGGCGAGCCTATTGAGGGGGCGGAGCCTATTACCAAGGTAGAGCTTAAGACTCTTAACTCCATGCAGCCTTTGTGGACCAAGAACAAGAATGATATTAAGGACGAGGAATACAAGGAATTTATCAAGAATCAGTTCCATGAGTGGGAAGAGCCTATGGAGGTTTTCCACAACAAGGCTGAGGGTAATGTAGAATATACTTCCTTGCTGTACATCCCAGCTAAGGCACCATTTAACCTGTATCATGCAGATTATGAGCCAGGCCTGCAGCTTTATTCCCGCCACGTATTCATTATGGATAAGTGCAAGGATCTGCTGCCAAATTATCTGGGCTTTGTAAAGGGCTTGGTAGATTCTCCAGATTTGTCCCTGAATATTTCTCGTGAGCTTTTGCAGCAGAGCCGTGAGCTAAAAACCATTGGCAAGAATCTGGAAAAGACCATTCTCAAGAGTCTGGAGCGTATGCTAAAGAATGACCGTGAGAAATACGAGAAGTTCTGGGCAGAATATGGCAAATCCTTGAAGATTGGTATTTACAACAGCATGTATACCGGCAGCAGTGTGGTAGACAAGCTGAAGGAGCTGCTGCTCTTTGCTTCTTCCAAGGATGGCAAGGAAATCTCTCTGAAAGAGTATGTAGGCCGTATGGCAGAGGGCCAGAAGAAAATCTACTATGCTACTGGTTCTGACAGAAATACTATTGAGAAATTGCCTCAGATGGAGCTGTTGAGAGACAAGGGCCTGGAGGTTCTCTATCTGCTGGATCCTGTAGATGAATTTGCTATTGAAACTATTCGCAAATATGATGACAAGGAGTTCCAGTCCATTAGCCGTGGTGATTTGGATTTGGATGATGCTGAATCCAAGGAGGTTAAGAAGGAAGCTGAGGAAATTGCCAAGACCAACGATCAGCTGGTTAAGGATATTAAGGAAGCTTTGGGGGACAAGGTATCCGAGGTTAAAATCAGCTCCCGCTTGAAATCCAGCGCTGTATGCTTGGTTGCAGATGCCATGGGCCCAAGCCTTTCTATGGAGCATACCTTTGCTAGCATGGACAATCCAATGTTCAAGGCTAAGAGAATTTTGGAGCTGAATCCAAAGCATGACCTCTTTGCCAAGCTGCAGATTCTCCATTCCAATGGCAAGGACAATGCAGAGTTCAAGGATTACTGCGATTTGCTGTACACTCAGGCCTTGATTATTGAAGGAATTATGCCTGAGAACCCAGTAGATTTTGCCGATAAGGTTGCCAAGCTAATGGCTAAATAAATTTTAATATATGGTGTTTGGGTAAAGGACACCATAAGAAAAGGGACTATGCCTTTGCTGTGCTAAGCAGGAGGTATAGTCCCTTTTATATTTATCAGGAGTCTAAGTTTACAGCTGAATTACTGCGAAATTCGGTGGGGGTAATGCCAAAGCTGCGCTTAAATTCTCTGGAAAAGGAAGAATAATCCTTGAAACCGCATTGGAAGCAAAGCTGGGTAATAGGCAGCTCTGTAGTGGTAAGCAGTCTTTTGGCCAGCAGAAGCCGTTTGCTGTTAATATATTGATGAATGCTGCAGCCTGTATCAGACTTAAATTTTCGCATCATATAGAAGCGGCTGGTAAAGGATTTTTCTGCCAAAAGGTCGATGGTCAAATCCTCCGCCAGATGCTCATTTATATATTGAAGCAGCTGCTGGATGCGGGGATCATAGGTGATTTCCGCCAGATTCTCCAATTCCTTGTCCAGAATGGCCCGATTAATAAGAATCATTAGCTCCGTAAATAATACCTGAGTATAGAGCTCATTGGCAAAGTCCTGCTGTTGACTAACCCTTTCCAATTTGTCCATATGAAAAAGCAGGTCGTGACTACGGCCGGCAGGGGCATGCATAACACTGTTCATATGCAGGGATTTGTCAAAGCATTGCTCCAGAGGATATTTGCCCTGTCCAAGATTTTGCAGGTAAAGGGGAGAAATATAGACTACAATACGCTCATAGGGTTTGTCAAGATAGGTTACAGGCTTGTGGATTTCGCCTGCACTGACAAAGAGAATATCTCTGGCGGTGAGAGGATAGGTTTTGCCCTCAATAATATAGGCAGCCTCTCCCTTGAGAAAAAAGATTATTTTGTGAAAATCATGATAGTGAAAGGGAATATCCTCCATAGAGGAATCCTGCAATCGAAAAATTCGGAAGCCTTGATGAAGATACCCCTTTTTGTCATATGCTTGTATTTTGTTTTCAGAATCATTAGCCATAATATTGTGCCTTTCCCTTTCAGAATAGAAAATTTTGTATTTCTTATTTAGATAGATTTATTATACAGCATTTTTTGCAATACAAACAGCATTATTTTTATATTATGTGTAAAATATGCCTGCTATAATAAAGCCAGAGTTGAGAGATGTGGAGCAAGGAAATAAATCCTGGCCATAATAGATAATATGAGAGATTCAAGGGGGAGAGCACCATGCTGAAAGCTGATATTTATACTTATAACAAGGTTGAATATATTGTTATTGACACTGCCATGATTACCATTGAAAATAAGGGTTTGGCTACCTTGGCCAGCTATCGTCATGGTGTAGGTGCTGATCGTATTTTGCTGGTGGATAAGTCCTTGGAGCAGATTATTGCTGCTGTAGATGGTCAGGGCAGCTATCAGCTTCTCTCTGTTGATGATTATCAGGTAGCTAATGCGGCTATGGGCAAGTCTACAGCAGAGGGAATGCATTACAAAGAACTCCATGTTACAGAGTATTTTCTCCAGAAGCTTCTACCAGTACAGCAGCTGCAGATTGCTGGCTGATAGGATTAAATATATCTGCTATATACCTGTCAGTTCCAGCTGGAGCTTAGAACTGACAAAATTGTATAACTGACGCAGGGGGCTGTCACATTATATGTGGCAGTCCCTTTTGCCTGTCTGGAAAATGGTAAATTGTAAATGCAGACAGATTGGTGGAGGAGCTTTGTATATTGAATATTTTGGGGTAGTATGATATTATAATCTAGCAGAAGTGGATTCGGAGGGTGAAGGGGATGCTGATAAAAAAATTAAGAAATTATCTCGAACCATTATTGATTTTGACATTGAGCATTTTGATATTTTCAACTATCTATAATATATATCTATTGCAGGGCACGGCCAGGGTCGTAAATTATACTGGATTGGTACGGGGGGCCACTCAGCGGGCGGTTAAGCTGGAGATAGTAGGTACACCCAATGATAGATTGATAGAAAAGCTGGATGATATATTGGCTGGCCTGCAAAATGGCGGGGGCAAGTATGAGCTAGTCCAATTGGATGATGCAAAATATCGGGACGATTTGACAGAGTTGACAAATTATTGGCAGGAGCTAAAACAGGAAATTGCTAAAAGTAGGGAAGAGCATTATGCCAACACCCAGCTGCTGCCTATGAGTGAAAACTATTTCATCCTGGCAGATCAGTTGGTAAGTGATGCCGAAGTGTACAGTCAGAAAATAGCTGATAGACTACAGCTTTTAGAATTTTGTATGATTGTCAATGTGGGAATATTGCTGATTATTTTGGTAATTTATCAGTTGCAGTCCAGAAGTATGCAAAGAAAATACAAAAAACTTTCGGCTACGGCCTATGTGGATGTTCAAACAGGGCTGGCCAACAAAAGCAGCTGTGAAAAGAAATTGCAGGATGATCAATGGCTGGACAAGCATGTGGGATTTCTCATGTTTGATATGAATAATCTAAAGAAGGTTAATGATTCCTTAGGTCATGCTGCCGGAGATAGCATGATTTCCAATTTTGCCAGAATGTTGAGATTGTCAGTGCCGGACAATCAATTTATAGGTCGTTTTGGCGGGGATGAATTTATCGTGATTCTATCTGATTCGGAAGTTTCGGATATGAATAAAATAATTGCTACATTAAATGAAAATATTACAGCCTTTAACCAGGGCAGTAATTCTATTCAAATCAGCTATGCTGTGGGAAAAGCACATACCTCATGCTATGTGGGAAATGTAACTATGAAGGTGTTGTTTGAAAGAGCTGATTATGATATGTATCAGTATAAATTAGCTTATAAAAACAGGGGAAGACGTTAGGGGAATAAATAGGAGATATTATGATTCGCAGGAGAAGTCTTGAGCACAAATTTATGCAGTATGCAGGAGTTAGTCTGGGATGCTTAATAGCCAGCTGCTCCATTAATCTTTTTTTGGTACCATCCCATTTGTTGACTGGTGGTGCTACAGGTATTGCTATTATCTTTTACTATTTGGCTGGTTTGCCAATAGGTTTGCAGACCTTTCTTTACAATATACCTTTGCTGATAGCAGCCTGGAAGCTAATGGGGCGGGAATATACCATTGATATTATCATTGGTACCACTATTTTTTCTTTCTGTCTGGATGCTACCAGATTTCTTAATGCCTATGCCCCCTTGGATGATGTTATGCTGGCGGCGATTTTTGGCGGTGTATTTAACGGTATAGGCTATGGCATTGTTTTTCGTATGGATGGCAGTACCGGTGGCTTCGATATTATTGGGGCTATAGTGAAGAAATTCTATGCATTACATATGGGAGGCGTAATTTTTGCCTTTAACTGCATGATTATGGTGGTGGCAGGCTTTCTCTTTGGTGTTGCTCCGGCTATGTTTACTTTGATAATGATGTTTATTAATGCTACTGTAACAGACAAGGTAATAGCAGGCTTTAACAGCCGTAAGGCGGTGCTGATTGTCTCCGAAAAAGCAGAGCAGATTGCTGAGGATATTATTTTGGAGCTGGGACGAGGAGTTACCTTTCTCCACGGTCAGGGGGCCTTTACCCATAAGGAGAGGGATGTGGTTTTCGTAGCGGTTACACTAACCCAGGTAGCAAAAATCAAATTTATAACCAATGATATAGACCCCAATGCCTTTATGATTATTATGTCAGCCAGCGAGGTTATGGGTAAGGGCTTTAGCAAGCCAAAGGCCCCTGCTGTTAAGGAAGTTATTCATGAGGCAGATAAGGTTGAATACAAGGTGGTATAGGGTTTATAATATACTTAGCTTTAAAGATATAGGAAGTGTTGATTATGATAGATTTACATGTACATTCTACCGTTTCTGACGGAAGTTATACTCCAGCGGGATTGGTAGTATTGGCTAAGGAATCCGGCGTAGAGGCCTTTGCTCTAACCGACCATGATTCCATTGCCGGCACCGATGAAGCGGCAGCAGAGGCTGTCAAGCAGGGGGTTGATTTCATTAATGGTATGGAAATGAGTCTTTCTTATCAGGGCCACAAGATTCATGTGGTTTGCCTAGGCTTTGATCGTCAGAATACAGAATTTCAGAAGCTGTATAAGAAGGTTCGCTATATCAAGGAGGACTCTATGGCTGATGTGGTGGAGGCCATACGCCGTAAGGGTATTGATATAGATATGGAAAGGGTACGGCAGCATGCCTCTGTACATTTGGATAGATATGCTATTATGCGCACCATTGTGGATATGCATCTTTTTGACAGCATACAGTATATCTGGGATACCTATCTGAACCCTGCGGTGCTGGAAGTAGGAGTAGGAGATGATGTATCAGCTCAGGAAGCTCTGCCGATTATTCGTCAGGCTGGTGGTGTAACCTCTTTGGCCCATTTCCACAAGCAGATTGGTCTAAAGGGACAGAGCAGGGCTGAGCAGGAGGCCTCCATTAAGGAATTGTTGGATTTTGGTCTGTGTGGTATGGAGCAGTATTATCCTAATTATACTGAGGAGGATAAGGCTTTTGCTCTCCATATGATTGAAAAGTACCATATGCTGCCTACGGGGGGAACTGATTTTCATGGCGCCAATAGAGCAGATATTATGTTAGGCACAGGCTATCACAATAATATGAATACCCCTTATGCATTTTTTGAGCATATCCGTCAGGCCTGTGGCAGATAATTTGTCTTTTTGTTAAGGCAAAATATGCTGGCACAGATATACAATCGGGGAATTGGCAACGGAGATTTTCATATTATTTTCATAAAGAAAGTATAAAATAAATAGTAATTAATAAGTGTTATTGTTTAGGAGGAGAATTTTATGAAAACTTATGTATGTGACGTATGTGGTTGGGTTTATGATGAGGCAGCTGGTGATCCAGATAACGGTATTGCACCAGGCACCAAGTTTGAGGATTTGCCAGAGGATTTTGTCTGCCCACTGTGTGGTGTAGGCAAGGATCAGTTCTCTGAGCAGTAAAATGAGACTTATTCAGTGGGAGCTTTAGACTCCCACTGAATTTAGTCGAATCCAAAAGAGGCTGTTACATTTGTGATTTGATTGTCACAAGTGGAACAGCCTCTTTTATTTGTATTTTAATGAATTTTGTAGGTTACAGCATACATAACTGGCAGTACCAGCAGTGTAAGAATAGTTGCAATCAGCAGACCGCTGGCAATAGCTACCGCCATTGGTCCCCAGAAGCTGCTGGTCATCAAGGGCAGCATGCCTAGAATAGCTGCGGCCGCTGTCAGCATAATCGGACGAAAACGCAGTACAGCTGAATCTACGATGGCATCTCTAGGAGTTTCTCCAGCTTCTATATGCTTCTGTATCTGGTCAATTAGAATAACAGAGTTGCGGATAATCATACCGCTAAGAGCCATAACACCAAGAATAGCTACAAAGCCCATAGCCTGATTGAGAAGCAGCATACCTGCCACCACGCCGATAAGTCCCAAGGGAGCTGTCAATAGGGTAAGTATCATATCCTTGCCGTTGCGGAGCTGGAACATCAGGAGAGTCATGATGATAAAAATCATGGCTGGAATAGGTATCAGCAGGTATTTCATAGAATCCTCACTGTCCTCTAAAGAACCACCTACAGTAATTTTGTAGCCAAAGGGCAGTTCATCCCGAATATCCTTTACTGCATCATAGGCTTTCTGGGTGGCATCGTTGGCGGTGCCCTCCTTGATATTAGCTTGTACTGTAATGGTAGGCTGCATATTTTTGCGCTTAATTAAGCTGTCCTCAGCCTCATAGGAGATTTTGGCCAGCTGCTCCAAAGGTACATAGCCACCAGCAGAGTAAACAGGCAGATTCTTTATCTGGGACAAATCCTGCCTGTCTGTATCTGCCAATCTTAGCTGAATATCAATGGTTCTATCTCCAGAGTAAAGCTGTGCGGCAGAAGCACCAGAAACCTCTGTATAAACTGTCTGAGCTACAGTCTGAGGAGAAAGCCCCAGTGCTCTTAGCTTGGCCTGGTCAAATTCCAAATGGAGAACCTTGGATTTTTCATTCCAGTCCAGATTTGTATCAGTATTATTAGGATCCTGAGCGACTCTATCTGCTACCTGCTCGGCAATATCCCTGACCTTATCCTTATCATAGCCGGAAACCAGCAGCATAATAGGATAGGGGGCTGGTGGGCCAGTCTGGATTACGGAAATATTGGTTTTTACCTCTGGGATATTTTCAGCTAAATAATCCCTAAGCTTGGTTGTAAGAGCATCACGATTGTCTGCATCCTTGGCCACAATGACAAACTGAGACAGATTGTCTGTAGGCAGTTTTGGATCTACAGTTAGTACAAAGCGAGGTGCACCTTCACCCACATAATAGGTATAGTTTTCTATTTCCTCAGAGTTTTCATCCAGAAATTGGGCAAAACGGCTGGCCGCCTGGCCTGAAGCCTTAAGGGAGGAGCCTTCTGGCAATTCCATATCAATGATAATCTCTGGTCGGATAGATGGCGGGAAAAATTCCTGCTTTATCATGCCCATCATGGCAATGGATAGGGCAAACAAGCCAGCTGTAGTGGCCAGCACAATTTTTCTATGCTCCAGGAACCAGTTTAGCAGGCCACGGAAAGCCAGATAGAAACGGCTTTGATACATTTCACCTTCATCTGCCTTGGCGGTAGGCTTTATGAGATAGTAGCCAAATAAAGGTGCAATCATAACGGAAACAATCCAGGAAATAACCAGAGCCATACCAATAACTGGGAAAAGGGAGCTGCAGAATTCAGCCGCCATACCCTTGGAGAAGCTAACCGGAATAAAGCCGGCACAGGTAATCAAAGTACCTGTAAGCATAGGCTTGGCTGTGGCTCGGAAGGCGTGGCAGGCAGCATCAAAGCGGCTATGTCCTCTTTCTAGTTGGACGCTCATCTGCTCCACAGCAATAATGGCATCATCTACCAAAAGGCCTAGGGAAATAATCAAAGCACCCAAGGAAACCTTGTGCAAATCAATACCGAAAATGTACATACCGCAGAACACGGCTGCTAGCACTAAAGGAATACAGCCAGCTACCACCATACCGGTGCGAAGGCCAAGACTTAGGAAGCTAACGGCCAAAACGATAATAACTGCCTCTCGCAGGGTGCTGACGAAATCATCAATAGATTCTTCTACTACCTTTGGTTGGTCAGATACCTGATGAATTTCCAGACCAGCAGTCATTTCGGACTGAATGCTGGTCATGGCAGTCCTTAGCTCGTTACCTAGAGTAATAATATTGCCACCGTCCTCCATAGAAACGGCAATACCTACTGCTGGCTGGCCATTGTAGTACATGGCTGTATCTCCAGGCTCTGCATAGCGGCGCTCTACAGTGGCAATGTCTCCTAGGTAAAAGGTTTTGCCATTAGCCTGAATAGGAGTGTTTTTGACAGCATTTTCATCATCAAAGATACCGCTGTAACGAAGATATACATTGTCCGTGCTGGTTTCAATCATGCCAGAAGGAGTCATTTCATTTTGACTCTTAAGAGCATTGGCCAGCACAGTAGGGCTGATGCCTAGCTCAGCCAGTTTGGCACTTTCGATTTCCACATAAACCTTTTCGGTTTGTACCCCCAGCAGTTTAACCTTTTGTACCTTGTCAATGGTAGCTAGCTGACGGCGGATTTTTTCTGCAGCTTGTCTTAGCTCCTCCATGGAATAGCCATCACCAGTGATGGCATAGACGGAACCAAAAACATCGTCAAATCTATCATTGTAATATGGGCCATAGACACCAGAGGGCAGTTCAGACTGCACATCATTGCCAAAGCCCCGGACATCACGCCAGGTATCTCGGATAGTGGATCTGTCCACATCGTCCCGCAATGTGACATAGACCACACTGGTACCAGCTCTGGTATTGCTGGTGATTTCCTTGACACCGGGAATATCCCGGAATTTGGATTCCAGCTTGTCTGTTACCTGCTGTTCCATCTGGTCAGCAGAAGCTCCAGGCCAGGCTGCTGTAACTACCATCTGATTGATGGTGAAGTTAGGATCCTCCATGCGGCCTAGCTTAAAGTAGAAGAATATGCCGCCAATGGCAGTGACGATAATAAAGTACCAGACTAGAGCCCGGTTTTTGAGGGATATTTCTGTGAGATTTCTCATGGCTGTTCCTCCGCCAGTCTAACCTTTGTGCCCTCTAGCAGCTTGTGCACACCGGCTATGACCACAATATCTCCTTTGCTAAGACCATGAACCTTTAGCTTGTCCTTGGCGAAATCTTCTATCTGTACATCTTTGAGACTTAGGGTTAAATTGTCCTTATCAACAACCCATACCTGTGGTGCATTATTAGTTTGGTAAATAGCAGATATTGGCAGGATGGCAAAATTATCATCATCCTGTTGCATAGCTGTCTTATCAGTTACAGTGTTCAAGCCGGCTATGGTAATGGTGGCAGTCATGCCCAAATGCAAACCAGCTGGTGGCTGAGGCAGGGAAATACGCACCTTGTAGGTGCCTGCTACCTTGTCAGCCATAGGAGACACCTCTCGTACAGTACCGGCAACAGTCTGCTTGCCTAAAGACCAGAAAGAAACCACTACCTGCTTGCCAACAGTAACATCGGCAATACGGCTTTCTGGTACATTGATTTCTACCTCCAGTTCCTGAGATTGAACCAGAGTAAGTACCACTTGACCTGCGCCTACCACCTGACCAGCCTCTGCATTGACAGCAGAAATTACCCCGTCAGAGGCGGCTACCAGATTGGCATAGCCCAGAGCGTTCTGCCCCTGATTGGCTGCCGCCAAAGCCTGATTGTAGGAGGCCTGAGCAGCATCATAGGCAGTCTGATACTGATCCAATACACTGGCTGGTACAGCATCCTGAGCATAGAGTGTGCTGTAGCGATTCAGATTGGTACGGCTAAGCTCCAGCTGAGCCTTGGCTGCAGCAACCTGAGCTTCCCCTTGATTGGCTTGCTGTAGTACATCTCGATTATCAATGGACATAAGCACATCCCCAGCATGAACTCTGTCCCCAGCCTGAACGTAACGCTGGAGAATACGGCCTCCCACCTGAAAAGACATATTGGTTTCGTAGCGTCCTCGCACTACACCGGGATAGGAGCCGGAGGCTTCCCCATTGCCTAGGGCAACTACCTGAGTCTTGACCAGAGGATCCTTTTCTGTGGCTGTTTCCTGATTACCGCATCCAGTTAAGGCGAGGGGAATCAGGATACATAATAAAATAGAAATTACTTTATTCATACGCTAACCCCTTCTTTGAGCAAATTCAATAAATTCTATGCCTCAATTGTAACAAAAAATCCGCAGCAACACAATCTAAATTGTCTTTTATAAGGAAGAAAACATAATAATATATTTGCAAATCTGGGAGGGGATAAGACAGGAGAATGGGCCTAAAAATTCGGAATCCCACAAAATGTCTTGCTCGGGGGGGCAAATGTGTTATAGTAGTGGCATAATCCGGGGAAGTGTCTCTTAATTAAGAGAAATTAGTGCTGCCAATCAGGGACGAAGCAAGGTGGCAGTGACACGGAAATATTAAGGAGGGGGGCAGAAACATGACCAATATGCAGATTGGAATCCGGCAAACCATATTTTCCAAGCATGCTCTGCGGAGACTGTCTGACCGGCATATCCAGTTCGACCACCAGGCCATGGAAAAGCTCAATGAGGCGGTGGACAGGCTATCAGCCAAGGGTGCCAGAGCGTCTCTTATCTATCTAAATGATGTTGCAATGGTGGTTCGCATCAGGGAAAGAACGGTAGTAACTGCCGTAGATGGCGATAGTGCCAAGGAGAATATTTTTACGAAGATTGACAGTGCAGCAATCCTATAAGGCTGGACCCACGGGAGGCTTTGGATTGACAGAGATGAAAACACAGTCATGACCAAAGGAGAATGATTTATTATGATGCGTTCACTTTATTCTGGTGTATCAGGCTTGAAAAATCACCAGACTCGTATGGATGTTGTAGGCAACAACATCTCCAATGTAAACACTACAGGTTTCAAATCCAGTCGCGTAACCTTTAGCGATACACTAAGCCAGACACTAAGCGGAGCCTCCGCCCCTACTGGTAATACTGGTGGTACAAATCCAAAACAGATAGGTTTGGGTTCTGCTACTTCCTCTATAGATACTTTGTTTACAGATGGTTCTGTACAGTCTACTGGTGTAAATACAGATTTGTGTTTATCTGGCAATGGATTATTTATTGTTAATAATGGTAATCAAAGATATTATACACGTAATGGTAATTTTAAGTTTGATGCTAAAGGTTACTATGTTAATAGCGATGGTCTAAAGGTGCAGGGATGGTGCGCCAAGACTCCTGGAGATACTTATGATACCAAGGCTCAGCCAGGAGAAATACAAATTCAATCCGGAGAAACCATGATGGCATCGGCTACCAAAAAAGCTGATCTGACAAAAAATCTTAATTCTGCTGAAGCAACTATCACAGGATTAAAAGTTACGGACAAAAAAGGCAATGTAATAACAACAACTGCTAAAAGTACAGGTTCATGGACTGTTGATCCGTATAATTCCCCAATCAAGAGTTTACAGGTGGCGTTCCAGGGAAAAAATATGTCAACGGTAGGTACAGTTGCAGGTTCCTATGCTATGGGAGCAACTTATCCGTTTAATACTGCCTTATCGGCTACTACTAAGAATGGTGATAGCATAAATATACCACAAACCTCTAATGATACCTACACAGTAGGGACAAATTTATCCTCCTTTGGTGTTAATAGTGTGAATGGTACAACTTTAACCTTGGATAATGGCTGTACTTTGACCAATAATTCAGCTACAGCATGTAAGATTTCATTGGCAAATCAGACTAATGCCGATACAATAAATGTATTGCAAGTACAACCAGCAACTGCAAAATTTACTAAGGGCGGAACTGTTACTTTGACTGTAACTAATGTTAGCGGTAAAACAGTTTCACTGTCTGATAATCAAGGAAATACATTTACTTTGACAAATAACAGTAATACAAATTATTGGGATGGAACAGGGACACCGCCAGCAACTCCCGTTACTACTATCACAACAACTGTGCAGGATATAAAATATAACTCCACTGATGTAATAGACAAAATATCAGGTCAGGTAAATGGTGATAATGTTGAGATGACTCATGGCAGTGTTGTGCCTAATAATGGTCTTACAGTTTCTAATTTGACCTTGGACGTTGATAATGCAACCATTGCAATTGACGCCAAGGATACTACTGCTTACAAAGCTGGGGATAATTATACCTCAGAGATTTTGTCAATTACTTTGAATATGAGTGACGGCACCACTAGTACAGAAACAAGTGGTACCTATACTTTAGGCAATAGCAAGCCATTGACAACTTTAATGACTGTATATGATTCACTAGGAAATAAGCATGATGTAGTATTATATTTGACAAAAACAAAGGTTGATAGCACAATAGGCAATCAATGGACAGCCTCAGTAAATCCTGATGGTTCAGGTGTTCAGGAACTGGTAGGAAGTGATGGTAAAATAACTACCGTAGCCATGGAGGACACTGTTATTCAGTTTAATACAAATGGTGGTTATGCTGCTGGTGCTGGTATTTCCACTCTTACCCTAACAAACGGTGCAGCTGGTACGCAAAATATTACTATGGACTTTACAGGTATGACTCAATATTCTGGTAGTAATACTGCATTTGCATCTGCAGATGGTAATGCAGCAGGTACCCTGAAAAGCATATCCATTGATAGTAATGGCGTTATCACTGGTACATATACCAATGGCTTGAATGTGGCAAGAGGGCAGGTTGCTATTGCACAGTTCAATAATGCTGCTGGTCTTACCAAAACTGGTAATTCCTTGTACACTATGTCTAATAACTCCGGTAAACCTAACACCGGTACTATCAGTGATTTGGGATGTACCGTAACTCCATCTTCTTTGGAAATGTCCAATGTAGATATGGCCAGCGAGCTGACGGATATGATTGTCACCCAGCGTGGTTATCAGTCCAATTCCAAAATTATTACAGTTTCCGATGAATTGCTGGAAACCTTGATTAATATGAAGCGTTAATTTCATAACAAATAAAAATCCGGGAAGGCCTTGGCCAACCCGGATTTTATTTTGAAATTTTTAATGAAATTAGTTTTGTGCTAATATATCACACAGCTTTAGCCCCAGAATAAGGCCTGCATATCGGCTGGCAGGTCGGTGTAGATAGAGAGGTGCTGGGCGGTTAGTGGATTGTCCAGCTCCAGGTGGTAGGCATGGAGGGCCTGCCTTTGGATATAGTCCATATTCCCGCCGTAGAGATCGTCTCCCAGCAGGGGATGGCCCATAGCTGACAAATGCACCCTTATTTGATGGGTACGGCCTGTTTCCAGCTGCAGCTCCAGCAGGGACCTGCCCTGCCTTTGGCAGATAGTACGATAATGGGTAATTGCCCTTTGGCCTTGTCCATCAGTGGGACAGATACGCTGAATAATGCTCTCTGGATGTCTGGCAATGGGCAAATCTATGGTGCCCTGAGGCTGGGGCATTGTCCCCTCAATAATGGCCAGATAGCTGCGATGAAAGAATTTGCCTCCATTCTGCTGGGTAAGCATATTCTGCAATTGAGGCAGCTTGGCTACAATTACCAAGCCTGTAGTATTTCTATCCAGCCTATGAACAGGATGAAAATCCAGATTCTGACCTGTTTCCAGATAATAATGGAGAATACCATTGCCCAGAGTATTGCTATAATCTCCTCCTGTAGGATGAACCAATATGCCAGTAGGCTTGTTCAGCACCAGCAGATATTCATTCTCATAGCGGATATCCAGCTTCATAGGAGTAGCCACCAGAGATGATTCCTCAGGAATAATACAACGGATTTCATCCCCGGCTTGAGCCATAGCAGTAGTACAGCGGACCTCCTCGCTATTCACCAGGAGACGGCCATTCCACTTCAATCTGCGCCAAAGACCATGGCTAAAGCCACATTCCTTTCTAAGAAAAGCCCTGACCTCCACAGGGGCCAGAGCTTCCTTAGAAACCTTGTAGGTTATATCCATAAATTATGCTTCGCCTCTGAATTTGCTAATAAGATTGAAGCAGATGCTCAGAACAATAGCTACTACAGTGGCCAGAGACATACCGCTAAGGGTAACAGTCCCCAGCGTAATGCTGGCGGTGCTGACACCAATACCCATAACAACTGCGGTTAGCATAAGATTAACAGGCTTGTTGTAATCCACCTTGCTTTCTACCAGTACACGAATACCAGAAGCTGCAATTACACCAAAGAGCAGCATGGATACACCGCCCATAACAGGGGCTGGAATACTCTGGATAGCTGCCGCCAGCTTGCCGAAGCAGGACAGGATGATGGCAAAAATAGCTGCACCGCCAATAACCCAGGTACTGAAAACCTTGGTAATGGCCAGAACACCAATATTCTCGCCATAGGTGGTATTAGGGGTAGAACCAAAGAAACCGGAAATCATGGTGGATATACCATTACCAATGATGGAGCGATCCAAGCCAGGGTCCTTGGTCAAGTCAGCCCCTACAATATTACCGGTAACAATAAGATGGCCTACATGCTCCACAATAACTACCAGGGCAGCAGGCAGAATAATCAAAATAGCATTCATATTGAATTCAGGAGTATAGAAGGTAGGCAGTGCAAACCAAGGAGCCTTTTCAATAATGCTGAAATCCACAATGCCAAAGAAGCAGGCAATGATATAGCCTGATACAATACCGATAAGGATAGGAATAATCTGCAAAAATCCTCGGCAGGCAACCTGAGCCAGCAGAGTAATAGCCAGAGTGAGCACAGCTACAATAATGGTAGCTGAATCAGGCTCCTTGGAGGTCAGTCCTGACATACCAGCAGCTACAGGCATTAGCTCCAAACCGATAACGGCCACAATGGCACCCATAGCAGCTGGTGGGAAGATAAAATCTATCCAGCTGGTGCCTACAGCCTTTACCACTAGACCTACAGCCACAAATACTGCACCTACCACAATGAAGCCTCCTAGAGCGGCTTCGTAGCTGTACTGACTAAGTACAGCAAAAACAGGGGAGATAAAGGCGAAGCTAGAGCCTAGGTAGGCAGGAATCCGTCCCTTGCACAGGAACAGGTACAGCAGGGTGCCAATACCATTAAAAAGCAATACAGTAGCTGGATTTACATTAAAGAGAATAGGAACCAGTACAGTGGAGCCAAACATAGCAAAAAGATGTTGTAGGCTCAGGGGAATAGTTTTTTGTAATGGCGGCCTCTGATCCACCTGAATAACACTATTGTTCTCTAACATGAAAACACTCCTTTACAATTAGACTTAATAAGAAAATAAATTCAAACCTTATAAAATTTATCACATAAAAGGTCAGTTGTCCATTTAAATTTTTACCATTGAAAGATTGTTCATTTCAACATTTACAAACTTCAAAAATTTCATCAAAATTTGATACATATAATAAAAAATATCTTTCCTAAACACTGTTTTTTTGAAAAAAACTGTGCTATAATGAGTACATAATTTTGATAGGGGGTTTTTATATGCCATTAGTAGGAACTAAAGAAATGTTCAAAAAAGCATACGAGGGCGGTTACGCTATCGGTGCATTCAACGTAAACAACATGGAGATTGTACAGGGTATCACTGATGCCGCTGCAGAGCTTCATGCACCTGTAATCCTCCAGTGCTCTGCTGGTGCTCGCAAGTATGCAAACCATCAGTATCTGGTACATCTGGTAAAGGCTGCTTTGGAGGTTCATCCTGACCTGCCAGTAGCTCTGCATTTGGATCATGGTGCAGATTTTGAGACTTGTAAGTCCTGCATCGACGGCGGTTTCACTTCCGTTATGATCGATGGTTCTGCTCGCTCCTTCGAGGAGAACATTGAAGTTACCAAGAAGGTAGTAGAGTACGCTCATGAGCGTGGCGTAGTAGTAGAGGGCGAGCTGGGCAAGCTGGCCGGCATTGAGGATGATGTACAGGTAGAGGCACATGATGCTGCTTACACCAGTCCTGATGAAGTAGAGGAATTCGTTGAGCGTACTGGCGTTGATTCCTTGGCTATTGCTATCGGTACCAGCCACGGCGCTTTCAAGTTCACTCCTGCACAGTGCACCCGCAATGCAGAGGGCGTTCTGGTTCCACCTGAGCTCCGCTTCGATATTCTGGAGGAGATTACCAAGAAGCTGCCTAACTTCCCAATCGTTCTCCACGGTGCATCCTCTGTAGTTCCAGAGTATGTAAAGATTATCAATGAGAATGGCGGCAACCTGGCTGATGCTATTGGTATTCCAGAGGATCAGCTCCGCAAGGCAGCTCGCAGCGCAGTTTGCAAGATTAATGTTGACTCCGATCTGCGTCTGGCTCTCACTGCTGGTATCCGTCAGCACTTCACTCAGCATCCTGAGCATTTCGACCCACGTCAGTATCTGGCTCCTGCTCGCGATAACATCAAGGCTTTGGTTGAGCACAAGATTAAGAACGTTCTGGGCTGCAACGGTGCTTACTAATATTGGTATAGCAGTATAAACGGTATAAAAAAGGCTGCAGGATTTCGCTCCTGCAGCTTTTTTGCGCTGTAAAATAAATCTGGTGCGTCTAACAGGGAGAAAAACTTTCTGATGTCTTTAGTTTTTATCCTTTAGTTGCTCCTTCCAATATTCCAGATCATGCTCATTCAAGGGCAGCTCTATGGCATCTCCATTGTCATAGGTAAATCTGACTCTTACCACCTGAGCTTGGCGGATAGCCTCAAAGGTTTCCGTAGGAAATTCTGCAAAGAGCTTATTGGTATTCTTGAAGGTGGTTTTGTCATTGTAGAAGGCGACGGAGTAGCTAGGAGGTGTCTGTCGTACAGAAGCCTTAATATCGTACATATCATTATCGCAAATCAGCAGAATTACAGGCTTTAGCTGGTTTCCTGCAAAGCGGTAATCCTGCAAGGTTAGATTGGCCGTGGATATTTTGCCATGCTCATCAGTATCCGCTCTAAAATCAATATCACAGTAGGCAGATAGGCTGTCAGCACTGCGGTGATCCAGCATGTAGGTATAGCCATAGCCAAAGCCCCCTAGTAAGATTAACAGGCTGCCAAGAAGAAAAAATATTTTTTGTTTCACGCTATCGTTCCTTTCAGGGTAAAGATACAAGTAGAGGTTATCTCACTAAATTCATAGGGGATAACCTCTGCTTTTTATTTTTTATTAAACATTTTGTCCAAAGCATTTTCCTTGAAAAGATTGCCTTGCTCTATATAGCGATGAACCATCTTTTCAGATTTATGTCTGGTTTGCCGCATGATTTCTAAAGTATTCAAATCATGCTGGGCTGCACTGGTGGCAAAGCCTCGTCGTAGGCTGTGGCCAGCAAAATCAGAAGGATCCAGTCCTAATCTGGCCATGTATTTCTTGACAATTTCTGCCACCGCCTTATCGTTTAGCTGAGTATCTCTAGGCAGTTGATTGCGCTTAAACCCTCGGAAGAGAGGGCCGGAGGTAATGTCTGCTGCCTCCATCCAGTTTCTTACTGCTCGAACAGCACATATTTCCTTCTGGGGGGCATAGGGAATGGCAATTTCTGAGCCAGCTCCCAGCTGATCTCCTTTGGATTGAGGAATAAAGACGACCATTCCCTGAGTGGTAAAGGTCAAGTCCTCTATCTGCACCGCCACCAACTCAGAACGGCGGAAAGCTCCGGCAAAGCCTAGAAAAAGCAATGCCTTGTCACGCAGAGTAACTAAATCACTGCCTGACAGCATATCTGCCAGCAAGGGCAGGGTTTCCATAAGAATAGGAGCCTTGCCATGCTGAAAGGTGCCCTTTTCCCTGCGAATGGCCTGCATGGCATTGTGCACCATTACATGCTTGGCAGGATTGTTTTCCTGATAGCCTCCGGCAATATGATTCTCGGAAATAGCTGTTACCCGGCGAGAAACTGTATTGGCCTTGGCGTTATCCGCCAAATCATTGACGTAGTTGACAATATCCTCTGGCTTGCAAGGGAGGGGGCAAAGCTTGTTGGCTTCGCACCAATCCGTAAAATCATTCCAGTCTGCCGCATAGGATTTCAGGGTATTATCACTTTTGGATTTGCGCATACGCCGTTTGCTTTTGGCAGAGAGCAGTACATTTTTATTTATTTCCTTGTTATTGTATAGCAAAAAATCATCGCGTACATTCATGAATTTTACCTCGAATTTTTCCTATGTTTCAGATATGACAGCTGGAAATATTTTTTTAGATTTTGAATTTGCTTACAGCATCCTGCAGTAATTCTGCCTGGGCGTTAAGCTCTACAGAGGCGGAAGCAGATTCCTCTGCTGTGGAGGAATTGGTCTGTACTACATTGGATACCTGCAATACGCCCTGATTCAACATTTGCAGGGCAGAGCTTTGCTTCTGGGAAGCCTGGGCAATATCTGCCACCAGCACCGTTACCTGATCTATGCTTTCCTTAATGCTGCGGAGAGCCTGAGCCGTACCCTTGGCTAGCTCAGTACCAGCATTTACCTTGTCAATGGAATGCTGAATAATTTCTGTGGTAGATTTGGCAGCCTCGGCACTACGGGCAGCCAAATTCCGCACCTCCTCAGCCACTACAGCAAAGCCCTTGCCGTGCTGACCGGCTCTAGCGGCCTCTACAGCAGCGTTAAGAGCCAGAATATTGGTCTGGAAGGCAATTTCGTCAATTACCTTGATAATCTTGGCAATATTGTTGGAGGATTCATTAATATCCACCATAGCCTGCAGCATTTCCTCCATGCGCTGATTTCCTATATTGGCCTTGGTATGGGTATCGCTGGCCAGGTTATTGGCTTCCTCGGCATTGCCAGCGTTGTTCTTGGTCTGCTCGTTAATTTCGGAAATAGAGGCAGACAGCTCCTCTACAGAGGAGGCCTGGGTGGAAGCACCCTTGGCCAGCATATTGCCAGCATCAGCGATGTTTTTGGAGCCACTGGCCACCTGCTGGGAGGCAATGGAAATCTTGCTCATAACCTCATTCATCTGGCAGGACATTTTGTTAAAGGCATTGGCGGCCTGACCGATTTCGTCATTGGATTCTACATTGAGACGGACAGTCAAATCTCCATTGGCCATCAGCTCAGATTTCTCTGCTAATTCCTTCATTGGAGCAGCAAAGGAATTGGCCAGCATTTTGGCAAAAATGGCTATTAAGCCTAGCAGAATTATCATAATAATAGCAATTTGTGTTATGGCATTATAGATAACACTCATAACATCACTGCGGGAGTTTTCCACTACGATACCCCAGCCCAAATTTCCTACAGGGGCGCTGGCTGCCAGGGAGTCTACATTGTCACCATTTACATATTGGCATACCTCGGCTTTGCCAGAGGCAACGGACTTGATAGGCTCCATACCGCTCCAATTGGTAAGAGTCTGCACAAATTTTTCCTCTGGATGTATCATAACATTACCTTTGGAATCAGTGAGGAAAACAATCTCCTGTCTATCGGTCAGATTGTTAGTGTCCGCCAGCAAAAGCTTCTGGAGGGTATCCATATTAAAGGTGGAGGCCATAGCACCGATAACATTGCCAGCTTCGTCCTTGATAGGCACGGCAGCAATAATCATTACCTTATTGGTAACTTTGGACAAAACAGCATCGCTGAAGGCATAGGCCTTGCCCTCCTGCATTACAGCTCGAACATAATCTCTATCTGCTACATTGACATAATTGCCAGAATCTCTAGCCACCTGCTGGCCTGTTAAATCACAGATAAACATATTGGCAATCAAAGGAGAGTGCCTTACGCCATTTTGCAAAAGCGGTATCATCTGAGCAGGATTCATGCTCTTGGCTTCCAGAGAGGCAGATAAAGCCTCCATGAGCTGTATCTGATTCATGAGAATATTATTTATGTTGTCAGATTTCATCCGAGCCACATAAAGATTGTGCTGATTTACTGTTGCCATACGCTCATTGTACATATTGTAGGAGGCAATAGCCGTAACAATGACAATAGGTATGAACGCCAGAGCCAAAAAGCTTATGGACAGCTTTTTGGCAAGATTTAGATTTGCAAAAAATCCTTTTAACATATTTCCATCCCCTTGTTATACATTTGGTAATATATACAGATATCTTCTTACAGTTTAACATATTTTTTCGAATTTGTAGATATAATTTACTGATGAATTAAACAAAATTTACAGAGTAGAAGAATAATTTGCGAAAATGCAGGATATGTAGTAACATTATTGTGTCGTGTTTTGTAAACACGAGAAATTAAATGCAGGTGATTTATTTTGGCAAACAAGATGTTTGATTTGATTAAAAATGATTTGTCTCAGCTAGAGCTGGCATTACAGCAGGCTGCTACAGCCCCAGAGAAGATTATTACGGAGATTGGCTCCCATTTGGTGGCTTCTGGTGGTAAGAGATTGCGCCCCGCGATTTATTTCCTGGCTGCCCGCTGTGGACAGGACTTTGATTTGCAGAAGGCCATGCCTTTGGCAGTGGCTTTGGAAATGATGCATATGGCATCATTGGTTCATGATGATGTTATTGACAGTGCAGATACCCGCCGGGGAGCTGTTACTGCCAATGCTAAGTGGGGCAATCAGATTTCTATTCTGGCAGGAGATTATCTCTTTGCCAAGGCCTTTGCGTTGGTAGCTGAAAGTAACTATAGCAAGCGAGTGGATAGACAGCTGGCTCGACTTATATGTGATCTTAGCTCTGGCGAGTTGATTCAGAACAAGGAAATCTATAAGGCATCCTGTGATGTACAGGAGTATTATGAGCGTATCGCCAAGAAAACCGCCAATTTTATTGCTATTGCCTGTCAGCTTGGTGGCGATGTGGCCGGTCTTTCTGAGGAGTATATTCAGGCATTATACGATTTTGGTTACAATGTAGGCATGGCTTTCCAGCTTACTGATGATTTACTGGATCTTACCAGTGATGATGCTACCTTGGGCAAGCCAGCAGGCAATGATATTCGTCAGGGAATTGTTACCCTGCCGGCAATTCGTGCATTGGAGGTAAGCCCTGATAGGGAGGAGCTTCATGCTATTGTTACGGACAAGAATATGACTGCTGCCATGCTGCAGAGAGCCTTGGAGATTGTAAGGGCTTCTGATGGTATTGAATTTACCAAGCAGAAGGTAGAGGAGTTCCTGCAGGCGGCTGTGGATGTACTGCCACAGGAGATGCCAGAGGAGATACGGGATTCCTATCGCATGGTGGTAAGCTTTGTAGGCGGCAGAAAATATTGAGCCTGCACTAGAATAGGATATAGACAGATTGAGAACATTGGCGTTGAAGGGTAGAAGCATTTGTCATGACTCAAAATCTGACAGTATAACGTAAAGGCATCTGCTTTTTGTGGGCAGGTGCCTTTCTGACAAAAAACATAGGGAGGACAGGGTATTTATGGCCTTTAAGGATTTGCGGGAATATATAGCTGAGCTGGAAAGCAGAGGACTTTTGAAGCGAATTACCACCGAGGTGGATTGCCAGCTGGAGATTACAGAGATTACGGATAGAGTGTCCAAGATGGAGGGTAACAAGAATGTAGCCTTGTTATTTGAGAATGTTAAGGGCTATGATATGCCAGTGCTGATGAATGCCTTTGGCAGTATGGAGCGCATGGCTATTGCCTTTGGAGTGGAGAAGCTGGACGATGTGGCAGATGAAATGCGGGAAATCCTAAAGCTGCCTTATATTTCCCTGTCTCACAAGACAGATTTACTCTCTATTATCCCTATGGCCAAAAAAGCCATTAATTTCCCTAAATATGTGAAAAAAGCACCTTGTCAGGAGGTTGTTATAACAGATAATCCATCTCTGGACAAGTTTCCTATTTTGAAATGCTGGCCTCAGGATGGAGGTTCCTTTATTACTTTGCCTTTGGTTTTTACCAAAAATCCTAAAACCGGCAAGCGGAATGTAGGTATGTATCGTTTGCAGAAATATGATAGCTGCACCACTGGCATGCATTGGCATATTCACAAGAATGGTGCAGATAACTGTCGGGATACCAAGGCTATGGGAGGTCAGAGAATGGAGGTAGCTGTAGCTATTGGTACAGATCCAGTAGTAACCTACGCTGCTACAGCACCACTGCCAAGGGATATTGACGAAATGGTTTTTGCTGGCTTCCTGCGGCACAAATCTGTGGAAATGGTAAAATGCAAAACTGTAGATGTGGAGGTACCTGCCGGAGCAGAGATTATTCTGGAGGGTTATGTAGATGTGGATGAACGCCGTTGGGAGGGGCCGTTTGGTGACCATACCGGCTATTACTCCTTGGCGGATTATTATCCAGTTTTTCATATTACCTGTATTACCCATCGCAAGAATCCAATCTATGCTTCTACTATTGTGGGAAAGCCACCTATGGAGGATTGCTTCATAGCCAAGGCTACAGAGCGGTTATTCCTGCCTTTGTTGCAGCAGGCTATTCCAGAGGTGGTGGATATTAATATGCCTTTGGAGGGTGTATTCCATGATTGCATCTTCGTATCCATCAAGAAAACCTATCCAATGCAGGCTAAAAAGGTTATGACTGCCCTGTGGGGTATGGGCCAGATGATGTTTATAAAGATGATTATTGTGGTAGATGCCCATGTTAACGTACAGGATGAAAAGGAAGTATGGTGGAGGGTATTTAACAATATTGATGCCAAGCGGGATTTGATGATGGTAGAGGGGCCTCTGGATGTGCTGGATCACTCCTCTCCAATGGCTAAGTGGGGCACCAAGGTTGGTATTGATGCCACCAAGACCTGGCCAGAGGAAGGCCATACCAGAGAATGGCCAGACGAGATTACTATGGACAAATCTATCAAGGATATGGTAGATGCAAAGTGGGAGGCTTTGGGACTTGACTAAGCATATAGACGGAAAGGCTAGCCTGTGGCAAAGACTGAATGCTCATTTGGACAATATAGCCTTTTATCAGACCATATTTTCCCTGCCCTTTGCCTATATGGCGGTATTGCTGGCCTCTAAAGGCACAGTGGATTGGTGGATCATGCTGTGGGTAACCATGACCATTGTTTCTGCCCGCAGTGCAGCTCTGGCCTTGGATAATATGATTGATTTGAAATACGATGTGGATCAGCCAAGATTTCAGCAAAGACCAATGGTGGCAGGTACAGTCAGCCGGCATGGTGTTCATGTGTTGATTGGCATTTGCGCAGCTGTGCTGGTATTTTCTGTATTACAGCTGAATCCTATCTGCATCAAGCTGCTGCCTATAGCGGCTCTGCCCTTTGTGATATATCCCTTTATGAAGCGATATACCTGCTTCTGCCATTATATCTGCGGTGTTGCGGTGGCTATGGCTCCGGCAGGAGGCTGGGTGGCTGTAACAGGCACTATTGATTATCCTATGGTGGTATTATTCCTGGCCGTTACCTTGTGGATTGGCGGTTTTGATGTAGTATATGGCGCTCAGGATGAGGAGTTTGACAAGGCTCATGGGCTGCATTCTATGGCCGTAGCTCTGGGGGCAAAAAATGCCCTGTTGCTGGCCAAAATCACCCATGTAATTACCCTGTGTATTTTCTTTTATCTAGGCCAGTTATTGTCTCTAGGCTATATGTATTATATAGGTGTCGGCATTGCTGGAGGGGTGCTGTATTTTCAGCATCAGATTATTGCCAGACAGGGCTTCAAGGCCTTTAATCGGCGTTATTATTTGAGAAATGGTATTGTTTCTGTGGCAATATTCCTGTGTACATTAATGAGTGTGCTATGGGAAGTAAGATAGGCTGACAGTTGTCAGCTATAATAGGCAGCTGGCTCTGCCAGAGCTGCATGGTGGAAGGAAGCGATAGTTATGACAGCAAGATTGTTGGAGGGCAAGGTATTTGCCGATAAGTTAAAGGAAGAGGCAGGCAAAAAAGCTCAGGAGCTAAAGGCTAAGTACGGCATTACGCCTGGTCTGGCTGTAATTATAGTTGGAGAAAATCCAGCCTCTCAGGTGTATGTCCGCAACAAGCACAAGGCTTGCACTGAGCTGGGCTTTTATTCCGAGGGGGTGGAGCTGCCTGCTACCACCACTAGAGAAGAGCTTTTGGCTGAGATTCAGCGTTTGAATAATGACGAAAAGATTCATGGTATCCTGGTACAGCTGCCTTTGCCAAAGGAATTGCAGCCATATGAATCTGAAGTGCTGGAGGCTATAAATCCATTGAAGGATGTGGATGGTTTCCATCCAGTTAATGTAGGCCGTCTGGTAACTGGCCAGAAGGCACTGGTGCCTTGTACCCCTCATGGCTGTCTCCGTATGCTGGAGCTGGCAGAGATTCCCGTAGAGGGAGCCAATGCCGTGATTATTGGCCGCAGCAATATAGTGGGTAAGCCTATGCTCCACCTACTGCTGGGGAAAAATGCTACTGTTACCATTTGCCATTCGAGAACAAAGAATTTGGCAGAGATTACCCGTCAGGCAGATATTCTGGTAGCAGCTGTAGGCAAGGCTGGCTTTGTCACTGCAGATATGGTTAAGCCGGGAGCTGCCGTTATTGATGTAGGTATTAACCGCATTGCTCCTAAGAAGCTGGTGGGGGATGTGGATTTTGAAGCCGTGAAGGAAGTGGCAGGAGCCATTACTCCTGTACCTGGAGGTGTGGGACTGCTGACCATTGCCATGCTGATGCAGAATACTGTAGAGGCAGCCCGCTTACAGCTGGAGGGCTAAGGTTCAATATCTAAGCTAGGGTTTTGCCGGTGAGATTACCTGTCCTGGGGGCGGGAAGCTACACTGGAAACATATATTTCTTGTATTATATAGGGAGGTTGTTGTCGAATGAAAACAGACGTAGAAATTGCCCAGGAAGCCCAGATGCAGCATATTAGGGAAATTGCTGGTCAGCTTGGTTTGACAGAGGATGATATTGAATTGTACGGCAAGTACAAGGCAAAGATTTCCTTGGATGCTTGGAACAAGGTAAAGAATGGTCCAGATGGCAAGCTGGTTCTGGTTACGGCCATTAATCCTACACCTGCTGGTGAGGGTAAAACCACTACCAGTGTAGGCTTGGCTGATGCTTTCCACAAGCTGGGACATAAGGTTGCTGTAGCTCTTCGTGAGCCATCCCTGGGGCCATGCTTTGGTTTGAAGGGTGGCGCTGCTGGTGGCGGCTATGCTCAGGTAGTTCCTATGGAAGATATTAACCTGCATTTTACTGGTGATTTTCATGCTATTACAACAGCCCACAATCTGTTGGCAGCAGTTATAGATAACCATATCCAGCAGGGTAATGCGCTGGACATTGATGTACGCCGTGTGGCTTGGAAGCGGGTTCTGGATTTGAACGACAGAGCTCTCCGCAATGTGGTAATTGGTCTTGGCGGCAAGGCTCATGGTGTACCAAGAGAAACTGGCTTCGATATTACTGTAGCCTCTGAGATGATGGCCATTCTTTGCTTGGCCAGCGATTTGGAGGATATGAAGAAGCGTCTGGGAGAAATCGTAGTAGCCTACAGCCGTGATGGCCGTGCTATTAGAGCTGAGGAGCTGAATGTAACAGGCGCTCTGACTCTCCTGTTTAAGGATGCTATCAAGCCAAATCTGGTACAAACCTTGGAGGGAACTCCTGCCTTGATTCATGGCGGCCCATTTGCTAATATTGCTCATGGCTGCAACTCTGTTATGGCTACAAAATTCGCTTTGAAGTTTGCTGATATAGCTATTACTGAGGCCGGTTTTGGTGCTGACCTTGGCGCAGAGAAGTTCCTGGATATTAAGTGTCGCTTCGCTGGCATTCATCCAGATGCTGTAGTTATTGTAGCTACCGTTAGAGCTTTGAAGATGCATGGTGGTGTACCAAAGACTGAGCTGGGCAAGGTGGATATGGCAGCTCTGGAGAAGGGGTTGGCTAACCTGACCAAGCACATTGAGAATGTACACAAATTTGGCCTGCCTGCTGTAGTGGCTATTAATGCTTTCCCTACCGATACCAAGGAAGAATTGAATTTCGTAGAGGAGAAGTGCAATGCTTTGGGTGCATCTGTAGCCCTGTCCGAGGTATGGGCCAAGGGTGGCGAAGGCGGCGTAGAGCTGGCAGAAAAGGTATTGGAGGCTATGAAGCAGCCTGCTGATTTCCACTATATGTATGAGGTGGAACAGAGCATTCCTGAGAAGATTGAGGCCATTGCCAAGGCTATCTACGGTGCTGATGGAGTAGACTTTACTGCTCCAGCCAAGAAGCAGCTGGCAGAGATTGAGGCTTTGGGACTGGACAAGATGCCTGTCTGCATGGCCAAGACACAGTATTCCTTGTCTGACGATGCCACCAAGCTGGGACGTCCAGAGGGCTTCCGCATTACTGTTAAGGAGCTGCGGATTTCTGCTGGTGCCGGCTTTATTGTAGCTCTTACTGGCAATATTCTCACCATGCCAGGCCTGCCAAAGAAGCCAGCAGCCGAGAATATGGATATTGATTTAAACGGCAAGATTACTGGCTTGTTCTAATTTGAGTGAAGAGGGGGAGCAGGTATCTAGGCTGATGTATGCACAGGTACTTGCTCTGACTCCTATTGATATTAAATGTATAATGGAAGTGATATAGTGGGAAGAATTTCTTTGGAACTGGTGCCACGCACACCAGAAGAACTGCGCAGCAATTTGGAATTGGTTAAGGAAAAAATCAAGGGCATTGATTTGATTAATATTCCAGATTTGCTACGTTTGGAAACCAGAAGCTGGCAGGGGGCAGCCATTGCCCAGGATTATTATCCAGCTGTTATGCCTCATATCAGGGCTATTGATGTTAATCTGGCAGAGCCTTTAGCTATGCGGCCGGAGCTGCGGCAAAGCGGTATTACAGAGGTGCTGGTTATTGAGGGAGATCCGCCTCAGGATATGACACATAAGGTTTATCCTACTATTACCACTGATGTTATACAAAAATTCCATCAGGAAATGCCTGAGGTAAAGGTTTATGCTGGTATTGACCAGTATCGTGGCAGTATGCGTCAGGAGCTGTACCGTATTCATAGAAAGCTGCAGGCAGGTGCCGTGGGTTTCTTTACCCAGCCATTTTTTGATATGCGTTTGTTGGAAATGTATGCTGATATGCTGGAGGGACAGAATGTTTACTGGGGTGTTACGCCGGTGGCCTCCGAGCGTTCCCAAAGCTATTGGGAAATGAAGAACAATGTTATTTTTCCAAAGGATTTCCAGCCTACCCTTGAATGGAGCATTGAATTTGGCTGTAAGGTAAGGGATTTTGCCAAGCAGCATGGGGATAATCTTTATTTGATGCCTATTCGTGGCAACCTCGAAGCCTATCTGGAAGGAATTTTGGGTTAAAAGTTTTTTCTGCCTTTGAGGGATATGTTGTGTATGCTTTGAAAATTTCCTCAGAGGCTGTAGCTATTATAAAGGAGAGTTGAAAGATGTTCAAGATTTTGAAGAAGCAGGAGCTTTCTCCTGGTATTTTTCATTATGACATTGAGGCACCAAGAGTGGCCAAGAAGGCTCAGGCAGGACAGTTTATTGTCCTGAGAGTTGATGAGGATGGAGAAAGAATCCCACTGACTATTGCGGATTTTGACCGTGAAGCAGGCACTATTACCTTGATTTTTCAGGTAGTAGGCGCTTCTACTCAGATGTTGGCTGCCAAGAATGAAGGGGATTCTATTGTGGATTTTGCTGGCCCTCTGGGACAGCCATCTGAAATTCATGAGAATATGGGCACCATTGTCTGCATTGGCGGCGGTATTGGTGTTGCTCCGGTTTATCCTATTGCTAGGGCTATGCACGAGGCAGGCAACAAGGTTATTTCTATTATGGGTGCCAAAACCAAGGATATTCTGATTTTTGAGGACAAAATGCGGGCTATTTCTGATGAGGTTTTGATTGCCACCGATGATGGTTCCTATGGTGTCAAGGGCTTTGTGACCACTGCTCTCCAGCAACTGGTGGATAGAGGGGAGAAGATTGATCAGGTTACTGCTATCGGCCCTGGAGTTATGATGCGCAGTGTGGTAGAGGCTACCCGTCCTCTGGGGATTAAGACTATTGTTTCTCTGAACCCAGTTATGGTTGATGGTACTGGTATGTGCGGTGGCTGCCGTGTGCAGGTAGGGGATGAAATGAAATTTGCTTGTGTAGATGGTCCAGAGTTTGATGGCCATTTGGTAGATTTTGACAGCCTTATGTCTCGCAGCCGGATGTTCCGTCCACAGGAAGCACAGGCCAAGGATCATGTTTGCAATATCGGACTGGGGAGGTAATGAAAAATGGCATTAGTAATGGAAAAGCACAAGATGCCGGAGCAGGATCCAAAGGTTCGTGCTCGTAATTTTCAGGAGGTAGCACTAGGCTATGATGAGGATACTGCTGTAGCTGAGGCAGAGCGCTGCCTTAACTGTAAGGTACCAAAGTGCCGTCAGGGCTGTCCTGTACAGGTAAATATTCCTGCTTTTATTGGCAAAATCAAGGAGCGGGATTTTGATGCCGCTATAGATATTATCAAGGAGTCCAACTCCCTGCCAGCAGTATGTGGTCGTGTCTGCCCACAGGAGAATCAGTGTGAGAAGCATTGTATTATGGGCATCAAGGGTGAGCCAGTAGGTATTGGTCGTCTGGAGCGGTTTGCTGCTGACTATCAGCTGGCTAAGAATGAGGAAATCAAGCCAATTCAGTTTGCTGAGGATGCTCAGAAGGTAGCTGTTATTGGTGCTGGCCCTTCTGGTTTGTCCTGTGCTGGAGATTTGGCAAAGATGGGCTATAAGGTTACTATTTTTGAGGCCCTTCATGTAGCTGGTGGTGTACTTTCCTATGGTATTCCGGAGTTCCGTCTGCCAAAGGATAAGATTGTACGCCGTGAGGTAGAGAATCTCCAGAAGTTGGGAGTTACCATTGAGGTTAATGCGATTGCTGGCCGTCTCTTTACTGTAGATGAGCTGATGGGTGAAATGGGCTTTGATGCAGTATATGTAGGTACCGGTGCTGGCCTGCCTCATTTTATGCATATTCCTGGTGAGAATCTCAACGGTGTATATTCCTCCAATGAATTCCTGACTCGCTGCAATCTGATGAAGGCTTATGATTTCCCTAATCATCTGACTCCTATTGCTATCGGTAAGAATGTAGCCGTAGTAGGCGGTGGTAACGTAGCTATGGATGCAGCCCGTACTTCTCTCCGTCTGGGGGCAGAAAATGTTTATATCGTTTACCGTCGTTCAGAGGCAGAGCTGCCAGCTCGTGCAGAGGAAGTGCATCACGCCAAGGAGGAGGGTATTCAGTTCAAGCTGCTGAACAACCCTGTGGAGATTCTTGGTGATGAAAACGGTTGGGTTAAAGGTTTGAAATGTATCAAGATGGAGCTGGGAGAGCCTGATGCTTCTGGCCGCCGTCGTCCAGTAGCTATTGAGGGCTCTGAGTTTGAGTTGGAGGTAGATACAGTGATTATGGCTATTGGTAATGGTCCAAACCCAATTGTGGCTTCCACTACTCCTGGTATGGAAACCAACAAGCGGGGCAATATCGTAGCTGATGAAGAAACCTGTGCTACCACTAAGGAAGGCGTATTCGCCGGCGGTGATATTGTAACAGGTGCTGCAACTGTTATTCTGGCAATGGGTGCTGGCAAGAAAGCTGCAGCTGCTATTGACGCATATCTAAAAAGTAAGAAATAAGTAAAATGAGGGGTTATCCTGCTAAGAAATTAGTGGGATAATCCCTCTTTGATTTTACCAGTATAAATTAATTCCAAAATTTGCTATACAAGTGCATTAATATTTGTTATAATATCATTAGTTAGAGGACAGATATACTGATGTGTATCTGTAGTATAAAAGGAGGAATTTTTAAATGAAAGTAACAGTTGTAGGCGCAGGTAATGTAGGAGCAACAGCAGCAAATGTAATTGCCAGCGCAGGTTATGCTAGCGAAGTAGTTCTGCTCGATATCAAAGAGGGCGTTTCCGAAGGTAAGGCTATGGATATGATGCAGACTGCACAGATCCTGAACTTCAACACTACTATTACCGGTGTTACCAACGACTATGCAGCTACTGCAGGTTCTAAGGTTGTTGTTATCACTTCTGGTATTCCTCGTAAGCCTGGTATGAGCCGTGAGGATCTGATCGGTGTTAACGCTGGTATCGTTGGCAGCGTTATTGAGCAGGCTGTAAAGTATTCTCCAGATGCTATCTTTATCGTAATCTCCAACCCAATGGATGCTATGACCTATTTGGCACTGAAGAATTCTGGTCTGCCTAAGAACCATGTAATCGGCATGGGCGGTATGCTTGACAGCTCCCGTTTCCGTTATTTCTTGTCCAAGGCTCTCCAGAAGGCTGGCTATCCAGCAACTCCTACCGACATTGAGGGCATGGTAATCGGTGGTCATAGCGACAAGACCATGGTTCCTCTCGGATCCATTGCTACTTACAAGGGTATTCCTGTATCTCACCTCCTCAGCGAGGCAGAGCTTGAGGATGCTATTGCACAGACCAAGGTTGGCGGTGCTACCCTGACTAAGCTGCTGGGCACTTCCGCTTGGTACGCTCCTGGTGCTGCTGCAGGCGAGCTGGTTAAGTCCATCATCACTGATGGCAAGAAGCTCATTCCTTGCTGCGTATATCTCGAGGGCGAGTATGGCGAGGATGATCTCTGCATCGGTGTTCCTGTAATTCTGGGCGCTGACGGCGTTGAGAAGATCGTTGAGCTGAAGCTGGATGGCGTAGAGAAGGATCGTTTTGCTGAGTCCGTAGCTGCTGCACGTAACACTCAGAACAACCTGGGCGACGCTCTGAAGAAGTAATTAACATTGCTTCACAAATTCAATATAGCAAGCTAGCATAACCAAAGACCTGCGGAGAAATCTGCAGGTCTTTTTTTCTGTCTGTATCGACATATGTTAAAAATAATTTAACATAATTTCAATAATGATTAATAATATTTATAAAAGTATTAAATTCTTTTTAGGTATTGTAAAGGCCATATTAGGAGGGGATAGGAAATAAGGACTGGAAAAATTGGGAAAAATAAAAAATATAGGCAAAAAGTATTAATAAAAGACTTTTTCCAGACGATATATATGTAAAGGAATTGAAAGTATGTAAGTAGTTTATTGTCCCCTGGTAGCAAATGAGGTGATTGTCATGATGAGCAAAATTGATAAAGTAAGCAGAATTACAGGTGTAAAGCTGGACCCCAACAGCCCTTGGCTCCAAAGGCGGCAGCGGGAGGGGCAAGGCAATGAGGGAGGCTTTCAGGATATGCTGAAGAACCGCAGGCGCAGGCTGGAGGCCAATGCTCCAGAAACTGAGGCTGCTACCTGGGAGGGCAATGGAGCTACTCAGTCCTTGTTTTATGAAAAGGGCGTGAATTTGGATTTCTTTTATCATCAAAGGATTGGAATGTAGTTGTATATGCTAGACCACGATAAATATATGCGCATGGCTCTAAAAGAGGCTGTTAAGGCCTATCAGCAGGGTGAGATTCCCATTGGGGCAGTTTTGGTAAACAATGAGGATGGTCAGGTGGTGTCCACTGGCTTTAATCTGAGGGAGCAAACTATGGATGCAACAGCTCATGCAGAAATGGAGGCCATTCGCAAGGGCTGTCTGGCTCTCCACCGCTGGCGCCTTAGTGGCTGTACATTGTATGTAACCATTGAGCCATGTGCTATGTGCGCCGGGGCATTGGTAAACAGCAGAATAGACAGGCTGGTATATGGCAGTAATGAATCAAAATTTGGAGCTGTGGAGTCTATTTTCAATGTGGTGAACCACAAATTATTGAATCACCGCATGGAGGTAGTGGCTGGGGTTTTGGAAGATGAATGCCGTCAGCTGATGAAAAGCTTCTTCCATATGCGACGTTTGCAGAATAAAGCCCGCAAGCAAAAGCAGTATTAATTAGACTGTTGAATAATTTATCAAAATAAAAATCCCGCTACAATAGGGCAATGTAGCGGGATTTTTGTTGGTTGGGATTAGATATCCCAATGAATATTGTCTGGGTTTGGGGTGGCCTTATCGATTTCTGCCATAATCCAGGAAATATTTTCATGCTGAGCCTCAAAGGCGGTTTTTAATTTTTCCTGATTAATAGGTGGAAGATCCATAGCATGGAGAGCCATATGCATAAAGTCCTTGGCTACCAGTACTACGCCACGCTCTGCGGCTAGCTGAGCTTTGAAGCGATAGCCATAGTAGAGATAGCTGTTGTGAGCCACAGGAATATCCTTGAAAAATTCAATTCTTTCGTCGGCTTCCGCTTCCGCTTCCTCAGTACGGTTCATGAGATGAAGCAGATTCCAGCGGTCAGCCCACAGCTCTCCTCGGAGAATATATTTGTAGAGAAAATCTGATTCCTCAGCAGTTTCCAGAGCGATATTGATGTAGTTGAGGGCCTCCTCGTAACGGTTGGCCTCTCGCTCCATCTGGCTGAGATGCTGGAGAGCATAGGTCTTTTCCTCAATGTCCTCAGCGTTTTCAGGATCTGGCTCCACATCAATTATGGAGCGGAATAGCTCCTTGGCTGCCTCTGGACGGTTCAGCTCCGGCATGGCCAGAAAATGAGCCAACCTAGCTCGGCAATGCCAATCTTCATAGCCACCAGAGAAAAGTTTTTCCGGTGGGCGGGCAGTGGTTTCCAATACGGTATCTACCAGTACATCAAATTGTTCCTTATCCATAGTAAATCTCCTTCAAAATTGTATACAATATTTTTGTTATCAATAGCGCAATGGTATCTGATTGGTCAACAAAACAGCAAATCCTACAAGGCTAAGGCCGATTAATACCAGACCGCCGTAATTGGGCATACTGTCCAGATTGCAGAGGAACAGCAGGGACAAGAGCAGTAGAACATTGACCAGCAGAGCTATAATCCAGCTGGTGCGTTGGCGTTTTTTTACCATAATAGCAATGTTCTTAGCGGTGGCAATGGTGCCAATACTATTGGTGTGAATCAGCACATCTGCCATATCCTTGACACTTTGCTGAGCGTATTCCAAGGCAAAGCTAATATCACAGCTGCGAAGAGCCGCCTCAAACTTGCTGGTACGGCCAGCAGCAGCAACTACCTGGCCGGTGGCCTGCTTCAACAGCATTTCCTTGGCCTTTTCCAGATTACTTAGCTGGCTTCGCAGTACGTCTGCCCCAGAGGCCTTAAGATAGCTTTTGGCAGTGGAGCGATTGCTGCCACTCATAATAGTGACCTTGATACCGGTTTCCTGCAAAAAGCTTATGTCCCCAGGAATACTGCGTTTTAGCTTGTCCTGCAAGGTAATAAAGCCACGGCAGAATTTGCCGATAGCTACAAAAACTATAATCTGTCCCTTGTAGGCCAGCTGGTCCGCCTTGGTGTAGATTTCTGCCGGAATATCAATGCCTTGCTCCTGAAAGAAATCAGCAGAGCCAATGCTAAGAGTCTGGCGGTTCATAAGAGCCTCTGCTCCTCGGCCGTTGACAGGATTGGAGGTGGAAATCTCTGGCAGTTCCAGTCCTCTAACATGGGCTTCCTCCACAATAGCCTCTGCTATAGGATGATGGATGCCTGTTTCAATTGCTGCCGCCAAGGCCAGCAATCTGGCGGAGGAAATGCCGTTAGGATATATATCCGTAACCTGGGGTACTCCATAGCTGATGGTGCCAGAAAGATTTACCACCAATTCCTGCAGCTGGCTGAGGAGAGGCAGCTTCTGTCTGTTTTTCAGCACGATTTTCCATTTTCTTAGCAGGCGCCGTACTTGCCAAGGAAAAAGGATTTTTTGCAATCCTAGATTCAACAGGTTGAAAATAACTAGAATGATGGCGAATATGATATATATTCTGAAGGGTTGTCCCTCCAGCAGAAGATAGTCCAAAAAATCACCCTCTTAGAAAAGTATATTACTAAAATATTATCCTTTTCTTGGGAAGAAAAGTCAATAATACTTGCTGAAAAGCTAAAAAATTGGTAGAATTTATAAGTAATAAGTAAATTTCGACTAATGGGATGTGGGGATACATTGCTAACTTTAAGTGCGAATGCAAAGATTAATCTAACCCTTGATATTCTTGGAACCAGAGAGGATGGATATCATGAGGTGGCTATGATCATGCAGGAAATTTCTCTGCATGATACTTTGAGCATGAGGAAAATTAATCAGGGTATTAGTTTGACCATTGCTATTGAGGGCCAGCAGGGAACTCTGCCAGCAGATGAAAGCAATCTCTGCTGGAAGGCAGCAGCTCTGGTACAAAAGGAATACAATTTGCAGGAGGGTGTGGAGATTCACCTTACTAAGAGGATTCCTATGGCAGCTGGCTTGGCTGGAGGCTCCACTGATGCTGCCGCTGTGTTGAAGGGCATGAATCATCTTTTCCAGCTGGGAATGACAGAGGCAAGGCTCTGTGAGTTGGGAGCAAGATTAGGCTCTGATATTCCTTTCTGTATTATGGGAGGCACCATGCTGGCTGCTGGCCGGGGAGAGGTTTTGACCAGATTGCCTAGGTTCCCAAGGTTTAGTGTGGTTTTGGCCAAGCCACCGGTAGGTGTATCTACGGCTTGGGCTTACAAAACCTATGATGCAGGCTATGATGGTCCTCATCCTGATAATGAGGCTATGCTGGCGGCTATTCATGAGGGAGACGCTCACAAGGCAGCTGGTTTGCTGTGTAATGTACTGGAGGGTGTTACAGAGACTGAACATCCTGTGATAGCAGATTACAAAAGGCTTATGATGGAGCATGGGGCTATGGCTAGTATGATGTCTGGCAGCGGCCCAACAGTATTTGGACTGGTAAGAGAAAAGCAGCAGGCATGGCATTTGGCAGATGCATTGAAGAAATACGATGGTGAAGCCGGTGTCTTTGTGGCTGAGACTTTGGGATAATTTTTTGTTTTAGAATAAAAGGATTTGAGTTTAATGGAAAAAAAGCTGACACCTATTAAATTGGATAGTTATCAGCCTTTGCGGGAGGTTGTGTGTGAAACCCTTCGGGATGCTATCCGCAAAGGTGTACTGGCTCCTGGCGAGCGTTTGATGGAAATCCAGCTGGCAGAGGAACTGGGGGTAAGCCGTACTCCTGTTAGAGAGGCGATTCGCAAGCTGGAGTTAGAAGGATATGTCATTATGATGCCTCGTCGTGGTACTTATGTGGCCAATCTTTCCATTCGTGATGTGAATGAGGTATTTGAGATTCGTACCTCTTTGGATTCTCTGGCCAGCGGTCTTGCTGCGGAGCGTATTACTGATGAGGAACTGGAGCATTTGCAGCGCTTGCTGGTGTCCATTGGTGAGTACATTGAAGAAGGCGATATGGATAAAATTGTGGAAACTGATATGGAGTTCCATGATTTACTGTATCAGGCCAGCCGTAATTCTCGCTTAGTAGGCATTATCTTTAATCTGCGAGAACAGCTGACCAGATTCCGTTCCACCTCTATGTCTTATCCAGGTCGTTTACAGGCAACCCATGAGGAACATTGCCGTATTGTAGAGGCTATTGCCAAGGGTGATGTAAAGGCAGCCCAAGTGGCAGCTGAATACCATATGGAGCAGGCAGAGCATACTCTCCTGGCCAGCATGGAGGAATTGAAGAAAAAGGCTGGCGGCAAGGCCGGTAAATAAAAAGGCTGATACCTGTCACGGGACAGGATTTGCAGGATAGCTGGGGGAAGCCCCGAAATGGCTATTAATATGAATATATTTTTTGGAGGCAATCAAATGCTGGATTTAGTTACTGTTATTCTGGCAGCAGGCAAAGGAACTCGTATGAAGTCCAAGCTGCCCAAGGTTCTGCACAAGGCAGCAGGGAAGCCAATGCTGCAGCACGTGTTGGATGCTGCCAAGGGAGCAGGCGCCAAGCGCAATATTGTAGTTGTAGGCTTTGGTGGTGAGATGGTAAAGGAAGCTATGGGAGACCAGGCTGAGTTTGTGGTACAGGCAGAGCAGCTGGGTACTGGCCATGCAGTGCGTCAGACTGAAGCTCTGTTAAAGGATGAGCAGGGTACCGTAGTGGTGCTGTGCGGTGATACCCCTTTGGTAACAGCAGACCTTATTACCAAGCTGTATGAGGGACACAAGGCAGCAGGAGCTAAGGCAACTGTGCTGACTGCTATTATGCCAGATGCTACCGGCTATGGCCGTATTATTCGTACTGCTGACGGTGATGTGGCTCGCATTGTGGAGCAGAAGGATGCTACTGAGGAAGAGCGCAAAATCAACGAGGTAAATTCCGGTATTTATTGCTTTGAGTGTCAGGATTTGTTTGCTGCTTTGGCACAGGTTGGCTGTGACAATGCTCAGGGTGAATATTATCTGCCAGATGTTTTGGGGATTCTCAGGGACAAGGGAGAAAAAATCTGGGCAGTAGCTGCTGATGATTATGAGTCCACTTTGGGTATCAATTCCCGCTTGCAGTTGTCTGGAGCAGAGAAGATTCTCCGCCGTCGCAAGAATATTGAGTTGATGAACAATGGCGTTACCTTGATGGACCCAGACAGTACATTTGTGGATGCAGATGTAGAGGTTGGTTCTGATACCATAATTTATCCATTTACCTGGCTGGAGGCTGGCACTGTAGTAGGTGCAGGCTGTGAAATCGGCCCTAATAGCCGTTTCAGCAATGCCAAGATTGGCAACGATGTTCACGCTCAGTTTGCCTATGGTCATGATTGTATTATTGACGATGGGGTTACTATGGGCCCATATGTGCATATTCGTCCAAATAGCCATATTCATAATCATGTAAAGATTGGCAACTTTGTAGAGGTAAAGAATTCTCAGGTCGGAGAGGGTACTAAGCTGCCTCATCTCCAGTACATTGGTGATGCTGATGTAGGTGCTAATGTAAATCTGGGTTGTGGTACTGTTACTGTCAACTATGATGGCAAGAACAAATTCCGTACTACCATTGGGGATAATGCCTTTGTAGGCTGCAATACCAGCCTGGTAGCTCCTGTAGAGGTAGGGGATGGTGCCTATATTGGTGCTGGCTCTGTTATTACCAAAAATGTGCCTGGTGGCACACTTGCTATTGGCCGGGCTCGTCAAAAGCTGATTGAGGGCTGGACTGATAAGCGGAAATAGGCTATAATGGTATTGTAGGGAGAATTTGGGAAAATTCTCCCTAGAGCATTCTGGTTTCAGGACAAGATATGCTCATAGAGTATGAGGAAAAAAGAAAATATTGGAGGCATTCAAAACAATGAACGACGCTGCGAAAAATTTACGACTTCTGGCCGGTAACGCAAACCCAGAGTTAGCACAGGAGATTTCCAAGTATCTGGATATTCCTTTGGTTGATGCACAGGTTGGCCATTTCAACAATGGTGAGATTCAGGTCATGATTGGTGAAAGTGTTCGTGGAAAAGATATTTTTATTATCCAGCCTACCTGTCAGCCTGTAAATGAGAATCTGATGGAGCTGCTGATTATGACTGACGCTTGCAAGCGTGCTTCTGCAAGAAGTGTAACTGCAGTTGTACCTTATTATGCATATGCTCGTCAGGATCGCAAGACCCGTGGCCGTGAGCCTATTTCTGCTAAGCTGGTAGCTAACCTTATGTCTGCTGCTGGTTTGAACCGTGTAGTAACTGTTGACCTGCATGCTGGTCAGATTCAGGGCTTCTTTGATATCCCTGTAGACCATCTGGCTGCTGCTCCAGCACTGGCTGATTATTTCCGTAAGCTGGATTTGGATGATATGATTGTTGTTTCTCCTGACCTGGGCGGTGTAACTCGTGCTCGCAACATGGCAGATTTGCTGGGTACTGGCATTGCTATTGTAGAGAAGCGTCGTCCTCGTCCTGGCTGCGCTGAGGTTATGAACCTGATTGGCGATGTAAAGGGCAAGACCTGTATCATGATTGATGATATGGTTGATACTGCTGGTTCTCTCTGCGAGGGTGCCAAGGCTCTGAAGAAGCTGGGAGCCAAGGAAGTATATGCTTGCTGCTCTCATGGTATTCTGACAGATCCTGCTGTACAGCGTATTCAGGATTCCTGCATCAAGCAGCTGGTTATTACCAACACCATTCCTTTGGATCCTGCCAAGAAGCATGAGAAGATTGTCAGCATCTCTCTGGCTCCAATGTTGGCTGAGTTCATCAAATGCATCTATGAGAATGAGCCTGTCAGCAATTTGTTTGACAAGAACTGGGCAAACTAAGCCACAGGAATATATTCAAATTAAAGCTAAAGGGCGATGTATTTCGCCCTTTTTCTTTTGTAAAGAGAGGTTAGTATTGTGAAGTTTGCAAATAGAATGAATCAATTTGGGGAGGGTGTATTTTCCCGTCTGGCTGTTATGCGGAAAAATAGACTGGCTCAGGGCAAGGAAGTATATGATTTGAGCATTGGTGCTCCTAATATTCCTCCTACCAAGAGAATTATGGAGGTGATGGCAGAGGCGGTTATGAAGCCTGCTAATTATGTCTATGCCATTAATGATACTCAGCAGCTGCTGGAGGCAGTAGCGCAGTGGTATAAGAGACGGTATGATGTGGAATTGAATCCTGAGACAGAAATCTGTTCCCTGCTAGGCTCTCAGGACGGTTTATCCCATATTGCGCTGTCTATTTTGGATCCTGGGGATGTTATGCTGGTGCCAGATCCTTGCTATCCTATCTTTGCCGATGGACCTCGTATTGCCGGGGCAGAGCTGTATTATATGCCTTTGCAAAAGGAAAATGATTATGTAATTCAGCTGCAGGATATTCCAGAGGAAATAGCCCGCAAAGCTAAATTCATGCTGGTGTCCTATCCTAATAATCCTACGGCGGCTATGGCCCCAGAGTCCTTCTACCATGAGGTGGTGGCCTTTGCCAAAAAGTATGATATTATTGTTCTCCATGACAATGCCTACAGCGAGCTGGTATTTGATGGTCAGAGCTGTGGCAGCTTTTTGAGCATTCCAGGAGCTATGGAGGTAGGTGTAGAGTTTAATTCCCTGTCCAAGACCTATGGCTTGGCAGGAGCCAGAATAGGCTTCTGTATAGGTAATAAGGACGTGGTGGGGATGCTGAAAACCTTGAAGTCTAATATGGACTATGGTATGTTCCTGCCAATTCAGGCAGCAGCAGTGGAAGCTCTGACGGGAGATCAGGCTGTGGTAGCCGAGACAAGAGCTGCTTATGAGCATCGTCGGGATGTGCTTTGCGATGGCCTTATAGAGGCTGGCTGGCATATGGAGAAGCCAGCAGGCACCATGTTTGTGTGGGCACCAATTCCTAGCAGCTATCAGGATTCTGAGGCCTTTGTGGCTGATTTGCTGGACAAGACTGGTGTGCTGGTAACTCCAGGCAGTGCCTTTGGACCATCTGGAGAGGGCTATGTTCGTATGGCCTTGGTACAAAGTGAGGATACCATGAGAAAAATTGCAGAGACTGTAGCAGCCAGTGGTATCTTCGGTAAATAAAATAGTAAGTATACATTAAGTATACATGCAAAAATATCACAAATGACTTGTTAAATATGCTTTTTTGCTATACAATACATAAGTCAGTTATTATATGCAAGAAAGTAGGGATTTTTTTATGGCGGAAACTGTTTGGTCAGTATTGCCTCCGATTATTACCATCGCTTTGGCCTTGGCAACTAAAGAGGTGTACATGTCATTGCTTATCGGTATTTTTTCTGGAGCCTTGCTGTACACAGATTTCAATGTGCTGAATGCAATTATGACCTTGTTTGAGGTTATGGCAGACAAGGTAGGGGGAAATATCAATATTTTGATTTTCCTGGTTATTCTGGGTATTTTGGTAGCAGCTATTACCCGTTCTGGCGCAACTAGAGCCTATGGTGAATGGGCAGCTCGTACCATTAGTGGGCGCCGCAGCTCCATGTTGCTGACTGCTTTACTTGGTGTGGTTATCTTCATTGATGATTATTTCAACTGTCTCACAGTTGGCACTGTTATGCGTCCTATTACTGATAGGTTCAAGATTTCCAGAGCCAAGTTGGCTTATATTATTGATGCCACTGCTGCACCAGTATGTATTTTGGCTCCGGTGTCCAGTTGGGCGGCAGCGGTAGGCTCATCTTTGCCGGAAGGCAGTGAAATAGATGGCTTTAGCCTGTTTTTGCAGACTATTCCATTTAATCTCTATGCCTGGATGACTATTTTGTTTATGCTGTTCATTATTTGGTCCCAGCGTGATGTATTTGCTATGGCTAGATATGTTAAGAAGAATCAGGAACATTTTATTGTACCTGAGGAATACAGAGACAGTGAGGAAGCCCATGTGGAGGGTAACGGCAAGATTATTGATTTGGTACTGCCTTTGCTAGTGCTGATTGGCGCCTGTGTTTATGGTATGCTGTACACTGGCGGTATCAATGAGGGCGCTTCTATTCAGCAGGCCTTTGCGGATTGTGATTCCAGTAAGTCTTTGGTATTTGGTTCTTTTATCGCCTTTGTTTTTACAGCTCTCCTGTATCTGCCTCGCCGGGTTATTACCTTCAGTTCCTTCTGTGAAACCTTTGCTCAGGGCTTCAAGGCCATGACTCCTGCTAATTTGATTCTCTGCTTTGCTTGGACCTTGTCCGGCATTTGCAGCGACAAGTATTTGAATCTTGGTGGATATGTAGGCAATCTGGTTAGCGCTAATGTGGATGTATTGGTATTCCTGCCAGCTATTTTCTTCCTGGTAGCAATAGTTTTGGCGTTTGCAACAGGCACCTCCTGGGGCACTTTTGGTATTCTTATTCCTATTGCTATCGCTGTTATTGGTAACGGAGATCCAAGTCTGCTGGTATTGACTGTGGCAGCAGTTCTCTCTGGTGCAGTAGGCGGTGACCATGCTTCACCAATTTCTGATACCACTATCTTGGCTTCTGCTGGTGCACAGTGCAGTCATATTGACCATGTCAATACGCAGATACCATATGTGGCTATGGTTTCTACCGCCAGCTTTGTGGGCTATCTGGTAGATGGCTTCACCAATAATGGCTGGCTGGGGTTGGTTACTGCCTTGGGCATTATGGTAGTCATTATGTTGGTTATTTATTTCAAGGTAAAGCCTGTAGATGTAGCACATTAATTTTTATATGATTCTGCAACGCCGTAGATTTGATAAGAATCTACGGCGCTTTCTTATTGAAGAATGGCTTTTTTACGATTTATCTAGGGTTAGGGGGATTAATATCGGTTAATTCTTGACTTTTTGCCATAATAGATTTATAGTGTAAAGGTTATTGAAGATATGTATTTTTTGAATAGAAGGAGGCTGGAATATGGTTACAACAGCAATCCACAAGGTTAATTTTTATGATACAGATGCTATGGCTGTAGTGCATCATGCCAACTATATCCGTTGGTTTGAAATCGGCAGGGTAGAATTTCTTCGGGCAGCAGGTATTACTCTCACAGAAATGATGGATGATGGCTATGTGTTTCCTATTACAGAGGTTAGTGCCAAATATATGAATTCTGCTCGTTTTGATGATGAGCTGTTGATAGAAACTACCCCGGAAGCTTTGACTAAGGCTAAGATGGCCTTTACCTATCGGGTGTTGCGGAAATCTGATAATCTGCTGCTGGTAACAGGGCGTACTCAGAATGTATTTACCAGCATGGAAACTGGACATATTACCAGATTGCCAGCTAAATATTATGAAAGATTGCAAAAGGCATTGGGATAAAATATGCTGTGTTTTACCAATTTGTATTTATAGATTAATGGGAGGAAATTTTTATGTGTACATTTACTTTGGGAAGTTGTCTGCTGTGGCTGGCTGTCATAGTAGTGGTTTTGTGTCTGCTGGTAAAGCTGTATCTCTGCCATGCTGGTACGGAGATTATTATACCATTGGTAGATAGCCGTACTGCCTTTAAGGCTGAGGAAGTTACTGATAACAGCATGGTGTTGACCACTGACATTGGCTTTGAAAATCAGGGCAAGCAGTGTGCTACCATTATGGATGCCTTTGTGCGTCCTCAGCTGCCTTATGAGCAGTATGATGGTTTGGAAACTAAGGGCCATGCTGAGCTGGTAGGTGTACCTCGTGAGGATGATTATTTCGAGGCTTATATCATTCAGGCCAAGGGCTATAAGGGTGGCTTAGATAAGGCTGCCATTCGTGCTCAGGTTCGTCTTACAGCTAGAAAGGGCATGAGTCTGAAAGAGGCTGTGGCCCATATGCCAGATTTCAATTTCCAGCTGATTTGGCTGGAGACTGGTCGTATGCCATGCCATTATCGTCAGGTTCGTATTGAGGTGCCTGCTGTCGAGGTAGCTAATCTGCTTGGCGTAGAGCTGGTAAAGGATTAATGGGAGGTTGCAGCAATGAGTGAGATAAAGATAGATTTGATTCCAGTTCCAACCCGTATTCTGACCGATAAGGATGATATTATTGACGAGGTTGAACGTTATACCAAGGGTAAGATTGGCCCGGATGATGTTATTTCTGTAGCAGAAAGCGTTGTAGCTATTACTCAGGGACGAGCTGTTCGTCCAGAGGATTTGAAGATTACCCGCGTGGCTAGACTGTGCTGTCGTTTTATTCCTGATTATGGTTCCTTGGCCAGTCCTCATGGCATGCAGTCTCTGATGGATGTAGAGGGCAAATGGCGGGTAGCTGGTGCTTTGGTGCTGGGCTTCCTGGGCAAGCTGGTTGGCATGAATGGACTTTTCTACAAATGGGGCGGTGAGCAGACTGCTCTGATTGATGATGTTACTGGTACGATGCCTCCATTTGATAAGCATATTGTTTATGGACCAAAGAATCCTAATGAGGTTGTGGAGAAGTTGAAGAAGCGTCTGGGCTGTTTTGGCGGTTTGATTGCTGATGTAAACGACCTGAAGCGTTCCCGTGTAGTAGGTGCTACTGAGGGCTTGGATGGGGAAAGAGCTGCCAGATTGTTGATTGACAATCCATTTGGTAATGCTTCTCAGAAAACTCCTATTGTTATTATCAAAAACTTCCGTCAGCTGCAGGAGCAGGGCTAATTTTAGGTTAAATAAAATTTTCATTTTGCATTATTTCTTCAATGCAGGTGTTATAATGGACAAGGCCATATTTCTTTGATAGAATATCATTAAAAGGTAATTTGCCTTGACTAGAATGATTAGAAAAGGAAGTTGATTATGAACACAGACAGATATACCAGTCCTTTATCAGAGCGTTATGCCAGCAAGGAAATGCAGTATATTTTCTCTCAGGATAAGAAATTTACTACCTGGAGAAAATTGTGGATTGCTTTGGCTGAGACAGAAATGGAATTAGGTCTTTCCGAGAATGGCAAGCCTGTTATTTCTCAGGAACAGATTGATGAGATGAAGGCTCATGTTGATGAAATCAATTACGATGTGGCAAAGGCTAGAGAAAAGCTGGTTCGTCATGATGTTATGAGCCATGTTTACGCTTATGGCCAGCTCTGCCCAAAAGCAGCCGGCATTATTCATCTTGGTGCTACTTCCTGCTATGTTGGTGATAATACTGATATTATCATTATGCGTGAGGCATTGGAGCTGGTTCAGAAGAAATTGGTTAATGTAATTGCTGAACTGGCTAAGTTTGCAGATAAATATAAGGATCTGCCTACCTTGGCCTTTACTCATTTCCAGCCAGCCCAGCCTACTACTGTAGGTAAGCGTGCTACTCTGTGGGCTCAGGAGTTTATCATGGATCTGGAGGATTTGGAGTATGTTAAGGACAGCTTGAAGCTGTTAGGCTCCAAGGGTACTACCGGTACTCAGGCCAGCTTCCTGGAGCTCTTTGATGGAGATCAGGAAACCATTGACAAGATTGATCCATCTATTGCTGCTAAAATGGGCTTCAAGGAGTGCTATGCTGTTTCTGGCCAGACCTATTCCAGAAAGGTAGACACTAGAGTTGCTAATATTCTGGCAGGTATTGCAGCCAGTGCGCACAAATTGTCTAACGATATTCGCCTCCTGCAGCATTTGAAGGAGGTAGAGGAGCCATTTGAGAAGAATCAGATTGGATCTTCTGCTATGGCATACAAGAGAAATCCAATGCGCAGTGAGCGTATTGCTTCCCTGTCCAGATATGTGATGATTGATGCTTTGAATCCAGCCATTACCTCTGCTACTCAGTGGTTTGAGAGAACACTGGATGATTCTGCTAACAAGCGTCTGTCCATTCCAGAGGGCTTCCTGGCTATTGATGGTATTTTGGATTTGTGCCTGAACGTTGTAGACGGCTTGGTAGTTTATGACAAGGTTATTACCAAGCATCTGATGGCAGAGCTTCCTTTCATGGCTACTGAGAATATTATGATGGATGCTGTTAAGAACGGTGGCAACCGTCAGGAGCTTCATGAGAAGATTCGTACCCTTTCCATGGAAGCAGGCAAGAATGTTAAGCAGCAGGGCAAGGATAATAACCTGTTAGAGCTTATTGCTGCTGATCCAGAGTTTAATCTTACCTTGGAGGAGTTGCAGAAAACCATGGAGCCTTCCAGATATGTGGGACGTTCTCCTATTCAGGTAGAAAAGTTCATCAAGAACGTGGTTCAGCCTGTTCTTGATGCCCATAAGGAAGAGCTTGGCATGACTGCTGAAATTAATGTATAAGCAGGGTGAAAGCTGTAAAATAAAATAATACCGCTATGCGGAATGAGAGTCCTTGTAAGTTGGTAAATCTAGCTTATGAGGACTTTTAATATATATAGATATATATTAAAATAATAAATATACTACAAGGTATAACTTTTAAAATTTCTTTACAATCCCAGATAAAAGCAATATAATTTTGAATAACAAAAATATTGCTAAGAGGTGATAGTATGTACGCAAGGACATATGGTGCAGCTACTATGGGGGTAGAGGGGCTGTTGATTGATGTGGAGGTGGATGCGGCTAATGGTCTGCCGGGGTTTGAAATGGTGGGGATGCCGGATACCCTGGTGCGGGAGGCCAAGGAAAGGGTTAGGACTGCTATTCGCAATAGCGGTATTATGATGCATCAGGAAAGGGTTACTGTGAATCTGGCTCCAGCGGCTATTCGCAAGGAAAGTGCTGGTTTGGATTTGCCTATTGCTATTGCTCTGTTGGCAGCAGATGGCATAATTGGCAGTGAAAGCATTGCTAATTATGCTTTTATTGGGGAGTTATCCCTAGAGGGGCGGTGTCGTCCAGTGCGGGGCGTTCTGCCTATGGTTATCAAGGCTTTGGATATGGGGCTTAGGGGAGTGTTTATTTCCAGGGAGAATGTACAGGAGGCCTTGCTGGTTAAGGGGCTTACTGTTTATGGGGTGGAAAATCTGCGGCAGGTGGTGGAGCATTTGCAAAATCGGCAGGTATTATTGTCTGCTTGTAAGCAGGAACAGACAGACTGTCCTAGGTCGGAAGCGGATTTTGGTGAGGTGCAGGGGCAGTTTCTGGCCAAACGGGCCTTTGAGGTGGCAGCGGCAGGAGGACATAATATCCTTTTGTCTGGAGCCCCAGGTTCAGGGAAAACCATGCTGGCAAGGCGCATGGGAAGTATTTTGCCAGAAATGACAGATAGGGAAGCTCTGGAGGTAACCAGAATCTATAGCATTGCGGGGATGCTAAAGGAGGGGGAGGGATTGATTCGTCAGAGGCCCTTCCGCAGTCCCCATCATACGGTATCGGCAGCAGCTATGATTGGCGGAGGAACGATTCCCCGTCCGGGAGAGGTGACTCTAAGCCATAATGGAGTGCTGTTTCTTGATGAATTACCGGAATTTGGTCAGCGGGTGCTGGAGTGTCTCCGTCAGCCATTGGAGGACGGCACAGTTACAGTTTCTAGAGCTAATGCCAGCTATCGTTTTCCATCCCGCATTATTCTCATAGGGGCCATGAATCCATGCCCATGCGGCTATTACGGAGATAAAGAGCATAGTTGTGAATGTACACCATCTCAGATTCGCCATTATACACAAAAGCTATCAGGTCCCTTGCTGGACAGGTTTGATATTCAGATACAGGTGCCGCGGGTTTCCTATCAGGAATTAACTGCTGTGAAAAAGGCGGAAACTTCGGCTCAAATCCGCCAAAGAGTCATGGCAGCTAGGGAAAGACAGCTGTACCGCTTTCAGAAGATGGATATTGTTTCTAATGGCCAGCTTACTCATAGTATGCTGAGCCAGTATTGTCCTATGACAGCAGAGGCGGAGCAGCTGCTGGAGGCAGCCTTTCATCAACGGCAGATGTCGGCTCGTTCCTATGATAGATTGGTAAAGGTGGCTAGGACTATTGGGGATTTGGCAGGAAAGGATACCATAACAGCAGAATACATAGGAGAAGCGTTGCTGATGCGAAATGATAATATTGCCAAGGCCTTGTAGGCAAGAGTCTGGCATTGTGGCTGGTTTAAAAAAATATTTGACAAAGTTGTTGTATGCTGATATAATATCAAATTGTTCGGTGCTTGTTTAAGCACTGACCTACATCGCGGGATGGAGCAGTAGGTAGCTCGTCGGGCTCATAACCCGAAGGTCAGAG
>DAVZJH010000002.1:0-57295 GCA_052272885.1 Anaerovibrio sp.
AAAATTTTAGCCCGTCATCTCACCATAGATATGTACAAATGCAAGGCCTCCTGTTTTGACAGTGCCCAGGAGCTTATGTCAAAGGTGAATGAGCTGCTGCAGGAGACCAAGCTTGAGATACTGAATACAATGAATCAGGAGATGCCAGACGGCCATATTGCTGTTATGGTGGTATTTCCAGAGGGGCACATGACCTTCCATGCTTTCCCTGAGCTGAGATATGTTTCTGCAGATACCTTCCTGTGTCAGCAGACTGCGGCACCGGAGCTTTTGTTTAACAGCTTCCGTCGTTATTTCAAGCCGGAAAAGACCAAGACAACCTTGCTGCGCCGTGGGGATTTTGGGGAGGTAAAGGATATGAAGCCCAAATACCAGACTCGTATGGCGCCGGTTCGTAAGATTCGTAATGCTGGCAGCAAGGTTATCCGCACATTGACTCGCAAATCTAATTAAATAATTATTGTATATAGAATGTCCTTGGTATGGTTTCGATAGTATCAAGGGCATTTTTATCTTGTGTCAAAAAATATCCGATAATGAGTATCTTTCATTGGTTAGTTATGACACATTGAAATATTGTTTCATAAGAATATTTTTTTACTGTAACATTATTACAGCTGTGTTGGAAAATATTGTTTGGGATGAAGATAATTGCTAGAATAAAATCAGAAAAGCTAAAGAAAATGCTTCATATTTTAGGTGAAAATAAAGGAGAAGATTATCATGAAAAAAATAGTTTTACTTTGTTCCGCAGGTATGTCCACCTCTATGTTAGTAAAAAAAATGCAGGCTGCTGCAGAGGCTGAAAACTATGCTTGTGAGATTGCTGCCTATCCAATGGCTGAGGCAGGCAACAAGGCCACCGATGCAGATGTAGTTCTTTTAGGGCCACAGGTTAGCTTTAATCTAGCCAAGGTTAAGTCACAACTTCCAGGAAAGCCAGTTGATGCTATTGAAATGCGTATGTATGGCCGTATGGATGGCAAAGGTGTTTTGGCTTTGGCTAGAAAATTGATGGGTGAATAACTATCGAGTAACTATATAGAGAAAAGAATAATTACTACATACAAAAGGAGTTCGGGGTTATGGGGATAGGAAAAATGATGTTGGCAGCATCTATTGGAACGTTACTGTCTATGGGATGTTATGCAGGAACAGCGTTAGCTGCTTCTGATGGTATTCATGTGGATCAGGTTGGCTACCTCACTAATCATGCCAAGATAGCCATGGTTTCATTAACGAATGTGGAAAATAGTTTTTGCTTGGTAGATGCAGTAACAGGTAAAAAAGTCTATGAAGGAAAAATAGGTGTTCAAAATAATGATGCCATGTCATGTGATAAAGTAGCCAAGGCGGACTTTTCAGATTTTAATCAGCCTGGTAAGTATAAGCTGGTAGTAGGCAGTCAAGAATCTGCTGATTTTGCTATTGGCGATAATGTTTACGGTGTAGCAGCCCTGCAAAATTGGCGTTCCTATACCTTGTCCCGCAGTAATACGCCTATGGAGGATGAGGTAAGTGGGCTGAAAATTACCAGCGGACATGCTCAGGATAAGGAAGCTCAGGTATACTTTACTGATAAGCTGAACAAAAAAGGTGATGTAGTAGATGTGTCTGGCGGCTGGTATGATGCTGGTGATTATGGTAAATACACTACCACGGCAGCTATTGCAACTGGCGAACTGATGATGGCTTATGAGGCAGCTCCAGAGAAATTCTTTCAGGGACAGTTGTTATTCCCCCAGGGAGTAAAGGAAGAAGCGATGCCAGATGTTCTTAGCGAAGTAAAATTTGAGTTGGAGTTCCTGAAGAAGATGCAGCGCAAGGATGGCAGTACCTTCCATAAAATCTCTGGTGCTCAGTGGCCAGGTTTTGATAAATCCCCTGACACAGATACCCAACAGAGGTATATTTACAGTACCTGTACAGCCAGCACTGCCATGGCAGGTGCAGCTATGGCTATGGCTGGTCGTATCTATTCGGATTATGATAAGGATTTTGCCGATGATTGCCTTAAAAGAGCCAAGGCTGTTTGGAAATATCTTGCTAAGGAAAAAGAATCTATCTATAGAGTAGATGAGGGACAGGAAAGCGGTTCTGGTCCGTATAATGATACAGATGATGCTACAGAGCGCTGCTGGCTGGCTGCCGAGCTGTTTCGTACCACTGGTGATAAGCAGTATGAGAATTATCTTATGAAGCAGCAGAAAGATACTATTCTGCAGAAACCAAGCTTCTTTACCTGGGATAATACTTTGGCTCTGGCTCAGTTCAGCTATGGCATGGCGGCTAATGCCAATCATGACTTCCAGCTTCAGGTAAGGCAGAAGGTGGTGGATTATGCTGATGATATTGCAAATACAATTAAGAATGATGGATATGGCTGCAGCCTAAAGGACAATGAATATACATGGGCTTCTACGAAGAATGCTGTAACCAAGGGAGATATTCTCCTAATGGCTTATCAGTTTGATGCAAAACCAGAATATATAGATGGAGCCTTGAATCAGATTCATTATATGTTTGGCCGTAATGCTCTTAACAAGAGCTTTATGACCGGTATTGGCGAGAATCCGCCAGAGCATCCTCATAATAGAATTCATGAAAGCACCGGTGTGTATGTGCCTGGACTTATGGTAGGAGGCCCGAATGCTGTGTCTGGAGGTGATCCGGATCAGACAAAATACATTGAGGACTATAATCCAGCTCCGGCCAAATGTTATCTGGATGTGTTGATGTCCTGGTCTACCAATGAATATGCCATTGATTATAATGGTGCAGGAATCTATGCTCTAAGCTATTTCATGCAGCCAGATAAAACCATTACTGCTAAGGATTTGAAGCTCAGCAGAGCATTTCCTCTCTGGAGCTTTGAATAAATAACATCTGAGGACCCTCAGATATTTTATCTTGTAAAATACTGTCCTGTTATTTAGTATGAATAATAGGACAGCATTTTTGCATACAGTTAAGAAAATATGGTAAAATGATTGTTAGGGAATATTATTTTTGAAATAATAAAAATGTCAGGGGAGTGAATTGTTTGTCTAGATTAATCAAACAGCTGAAGCAACAGGATGGGTTCTCTGATTCAGATAAGATGATAGCAGATTTTCTGTTGGACAATTATCGTGGTCTGGCAGCGCTATCTACTAGACAGCTAGCTAAGCTTACCTATACAAGTTCTGCGGCTATTGTGCGTTTTAGTCAAAAAATGGGTTTTGAGGGGTATACTGATTTTAAAATTCAATTTATGGCAGAAATGATGCAATATGTGAGCCAGCCTCATAACGATGAGGAGTTTAATGAGCGTGATACTGTGCGGATGATTATTGAAAAAGTTACCCATATGGAGATTAATGCTCTGCGAGATACACATCTTTTGCTGCAGCCGGTATTAGTGGTAAAGGCCATCGAAGCTATCAAGGCAGCTGGGCATTTGGATTTTTATGCAACAGATGACAATCTGAATATTGCTTCCTTGGCAGCAGCCAGCTTTATAATGGTGGATAAAAATTATACAATTGTTCAGTCTATAGCACAAATGTATCTTATGGCAGCCAGCCGTAGCAAAAAGCATCTCAGTATATTCATAAGTAGAACTGGTGAAAATCGAATGCTGGTGGACATGGCTCGGACAATCAAGGGCAAAGGGGATAAAATATTGCTGATAACCTCCGCTCCAGAAAGCAGTCTGGGGAAATTGGCAGATATTGTGTTGCCAGTGGCTACCGTTAAGAAGCTGGAGGAGTTGGGGCCTAGAGTGTTTTTAGGGGGAGCTAAATATGTAATGGATGTGCTCTTTGCCTCGTTGGCAGCAGCCTGTGGCTTGGAGCATATTAATAGCCGAGATAGCTGGCTAAAGGTGCATTTTCAGTATTAAATATAGATTTGAGGTCCTGTGTGCAAGCATGGGACTTTTTTGTTGCAAAAATAGGGTAATTTGTTTTAGCGTTACAGGTTGAAAATATAATATGTGTAACGCTGTTTCAGTATTGTTTTTAAGTAGTTACAGCAGATTTATCTTGTGCTATCTTAGATATGTAGATAAAAATAAGAGCTATAGTGGCAGTGATAAGGAAATTTGGCACTATGTTCAAAAGGGAAATAAAAGGAGAGGATCTGTCAATGTTGAAAGGAAAGAAAAAGGTACTGGCAGCACAGGTGCTGTTGGGCTTGCTAGTAGCAAGTCAGGCTTATGCAGCTGATTATACGATTAATGCTCAGGAGGGAGAGGCTGGTGGGCAACCAGCAGATAATATATATACATTTAGTAATTGGGGAAACTATAGATTTGATAACGAGGGCCAGCCTATTTTAGGCGGTGATAAAGGTATTTGGGAAAGAAAAGCGGCTGAAATAGCAGGAAATAATATAACCATAAGTACAGGAATGGCTGGATGTTTGGGGCATAATGCTGCTCTTATAAAGGCAAATACGGTTACAAATAATACTATTACCATTGGTAGTGATTATTATAGAAGTATAGCTGATTATTGGAGCGAAGATCATATATTGCGAAATGTATTCAACGATCTTGAAGCTGAAAAATCAGAAGGGAATAAGCTGGTTTTAGGAGCCATGGTAGCACCTGACAATACCAGTCAGGCTATATTGGGAATAGATATAGGAACTGGTAATGATATTGAATTGCAGGGCGGAACTAAAGAAGGAAAAACTGCTGCTTTTTCCAACATGTCCTTTGCAGGTCGCAATTTGACTTTAACTAATGGTGATGGTACAGAAAAAATTAAATCAGCTGATATGAAAGGGAATATTGAAGCTAACCGTGCTTTGAATGTTACAGAGGGGATTTCAGCTGGTGGTGATATTAGTGCTGCTGGCGGATTAACTGCTGGAAATGGCATTTCAGCTGGTGGTAGTATTACTGGTGGTGACTTGAAGGCTGCTAGTATTTTTGCAGGTGGTTCTATAGACTCTACAGGTGATATTATAGCAAATACCCTGACAGGCAATGGTATTTCTGCTAATGGTGCTATTAATATCAAGGGAGCTATAAATGCTTTAAATGGCTCCTCCATGACTAGAGTTGCTGGAGCAGGGCTTCTTAGTGGTAAGGATATTACTGCTGGAAGCATTAATGCAAGTAGTGTAACTGCTGCTGGAGATATTAAAACAGGCAGTATGAATGTTACAGGCGATGTAACTGGTGTAAATATTACTATTAATAATGGTGCTTCAAATGTTGGTGGTACATTAAATGCTAGTGGAGATTTAAATATTGCTGGTAATAGTACATTGAGTGCTGGAGAAATTAAGCTTACTGGCGACGATAAGCTTAAGATTACTTCCACAGCTACAGGTATCATTTTATCTGCTGGAAGCGTAGTAGATGGCAGCGGTAAGAATATTGATATGAGCCAAGCCGTTGATACTAGCAAAACAACTACCTCTACAGCGGGGTTATTTACCAAGGTGTATGGTACAGCTGTATCGGGAAGTTCTGTAACAAGTGGTGTTTTGAGTGCTACACTAAACGAAAAATCCAAATCTGTGGTGGAAACTCAGGTTGCATCCCTGGCAGGAGTCATCACATCGGCTGATTTGTTGTCTAATGCAGGCTTTAGCAATGCTTCTCAGGCTGTACAGCAGTCCAATGCTGAAGGTAGTTCAGCTCGAGAGATGGTTCCTTATGCAGCTGCAGGCTATGGCAATATGCGTCAGGAATCTGGTTCCCATGTAGATGTACAGGGGGCTGCCTTTAATATCGGTTTTGCCAAGGAAGTAAAGAATGACAGTGGAAAGCTTCTCTTTGGCCCTATGATTGAATATGGTCGTGGCAGCTATGAATCTTATTTGGATGATGGCACCAAGGGAAATGGTAATACTCAGAACTTTGGGCTGGGTGTAATGGCTCGTCAGAATAATGATAATGGCACATATTATGAAGGTTCTCTCCGCTATGGTAAGCTTACCAGCAATTACAACAGTGGGGATTTGGGGGCTAATTACGATACAGATGCCAATTATTGGGGGGCTCATCTTGGCTTGGGCAAAGTGTTCCAACTCAATGACAAAAACTCTATTGATACCTACTGCAAGTTCTTCTATATCAATCAGGGCAGTTCTTCTGCCAATATTTTAGGCAGTAATGTAGAGTTTGGTGCGGTTAAATCCAAGCGTTCCCGCCTGGGGTTCCGCTTTAATCATGCTACCAGCGATTTACGCAGCATTTATGCTGGCTTGGCTTGGCAGCATGAGTTTGATGGTTCTGCTTGTGCTACTGTGGACGGCTTTAGTGCGCCTAGTCCATCTATCAAGGGTAATAGCATGATGGCAGAGCTTGGTGTAAATATTGAGCCTAAATCCAGCCCTGTATCCTTTGATATAGGGGTATCTGGTTGGGCAGGCAAGCAGAAGGGATATTCTCTGAATGCCAATATGCTCTGGAGCTTTTAATCTAACAATCTCATCCCATTTTATTTTACCCCTGGCTGCGGTTGGGGGTATTTTATTGTTTTTGATTATTGTATCGGTGTTACAGAGAGAAAATTAATCAATGTAACATCGTTTAGATGTGTTTCAGAAATATTGAGGCTGTATAATGTTTTTGCTATATTAGAATTGTAAGAAGGGATTGAACCAGAGAGAGTTCTGGTACAAGCAATTATTTTTTAGTAGGAGGAGAGTATATATGTCAAGAGAGGAAATGTTTAATAAATTCCTTGAAGTAATGAATCGTTTTGCTCAAATAAAGGCAATTGTGGCTGTAAAGGATGGTTTTATTATGACCACGCCATTTACTATCTGTGGCTCATTATTTCTGCTGATTGCCTGTCTGCCTATTCCAGGTTGGAATGAGCTGATGTGTGGTTTGTTTGGTGAGAATTGGACAGCACCGTTATTTGCTGTATGTGGTGGTACCTTTAATATTTTGGCCTTGATTGTGGTGGTGTGTGTAACCTACAAATATGTGGCTAATGAGGGGCTGGATGGCATGACTGCTGCGGGGCTGGCTCTGGCGGCCTTTGTTATCATTATGCCTCCTGAAGTAGTATTGGATGATGGTACTGTAGTAGGCAATGTTATTCCTAAGAACTGGGCTGGCTCTAATGGTATTATTACTGCTTTGGTTGTAGCCTTTGTTACCAGCTGGATTTATTGCTACTGTGTAAAGAATCACATCGGTATTAAAATGCCAGATGCAGTTCCTGGTGGTGTGGTAAGAGCCTTTGAGGCCTTGACACCCGGTTTTCTTGTTTTTCTGTTGGCTTCTGTTATCTGGGGACTGTGTCATTTTGCTGGTCAGACCACTGCTCCTGAATTGATTTTTAGTCTGATTCAGACTCCATTGCAGAGTCTTACTGATACCTTGGTAGGTGGTTCTATTATTGTTGGACTTCAGAGCCTGTTGTTCTGGGCTGGTATTCATGGTCCTAATGTTGTAAATGGTGTAGCTACCCCAATGATGATGGCTAATACCTTGGATAATCAGGCACTTTTGGATGCCGGACAGAGCCTGCTGAACAATCCAGCAGCTAAGTTCATGACCATGCAGGTAAATGATGTGTTTGTAAAATCCGGTGGATGCGGTTTGACTCTTGGCTTGATTATTGCAAGTTACATGGTTGCTAAATCTGAGCAGCTGACATCTCTGATTAGGATGGCAACTGTTCCTGGTATTTTTAATATTAACGAGCCTATTATCTTTGGTTTGCCAATCGTATTTAACCCATTCCTGTTGGTACCATTTATTCTGGTTCCTCTGTTGGCTTTGATCATAACTTATACAGCGATGATGATAGGTTTCCTTTCTCCAATGGGTGCGGTGCAGGTACCTTGGACCACGCCACCTATTATTGCAGGCCTTCTGCTGGATGGCTGGCAGGGAGCCGTAATTCAGATTATCAATCTGGTCATGGCTGTGTTGGTTTACATGCCATTTATAAAAAAGATGGATGCAAATATGCAGGAAGAAGAAAAGCAGCAGGCTGCTGAGGAGGTATAATGATGAATAATAAAAGATTATTGGCATTGACATTAACACTGGCATTAGGTATGTCTACAGCTACGGCTATGGCAGCCGAGGCAGAGGAGAGTGCACCTCTTTCTGAGGAAGCTTTTAATGATGTACCTGAGGGACATTGGGCATATAGTGCATTGGAAGTTTTGTCCAAGGATGGTGTGCTGGAGGGCTATCCAGATGGTTCCTTCAAGGGTGATGAGCCTATGACGCGTTACGAGATGGCCAAGATTATTGCCAATGCCTACAAGGGTGGCAGCTTTGCTGATGATGCCTTGATTGACGGTGTGAGACAGGAGCTGTCTGGCGAGCTGAAAACCTTGAAGAAGGTAGATAGACAGGTTAAGAAAAACACCAATTCTATCCAAAAACTGGAAAACTTTGTGGATAGGTTTGAATTTGGCGGTTTTGGTCAGGTTCGTTACGAAAATAATAATAGTCGAGGCTATGATAATCAAAACGACAATGATCGTTATTATATGAGTCTGAAAACCAATTACAAGGTAAATGATGATTGGAAGGTTTGTACTGAGTGGGAGATTAACCATAAATACGGCAATTATCGTAATTTTAAGGGTGCTGTTAATCAAGGTGACGATCCAAAGAATCCAATTTATGTTGGCGGTGGACGTGCAGATAGTAAGTTCTATCCTCGTCTCTGGATTGAAGGCAATGTAAACGATAAGTTGTCTATGGATATAGGTAGAAAGTGGCGTGGACTAGGCTACCAGGTTATGGCTGTAGGTGAGGAAATGGATGGACTTACCTTGAATTATAGACTGAATGACAAGGATCTGTCTGCCAAGGCATTCTATTGGAAACCCAATAAGAAGGAGGTCAATCAGTTGGCCATCAGTGGTATTGGTATTGGCGGTACTGTTGGCCATGGTACTCAGCTGCAGGCGCATTATGCAGTTGCCAATGTGGAAAAGACAGGTAGTACTGTAGGCTATAGTGAGTATTATCATCCGAAAGATTCAGCTCATCCAAACGGCTCATTAATTGAATATCCTATCACCTGGAATCATGGCAATCGTATGTTTACGGTCAGCATGTTGCAGAATTTTGCCCCTAATCTGTACTTATGGGCTGATTACAGTCGTACTAATGCGGATGAGCAGAATAATGCTACAGCCTTGAAAGTAAGCTACAAGTGGACTAATCTGGATGACCCAGGTTCATTCCATCTCTATGGCAGATACCATAACTACAAGGAAAATGGACGCTGGATTGGTGATACCTGTGACAGCTTGTGGTTGGATGGCTCTACTGGCTGGACCTTTGGTGGTAAATATGTAGTAGCCAAAAATGTTGAAGCAGAGCTGTGCTATGGTTGGTCCAGTGCAACAGATGCTGCTAACAACAATACTGATTTTACTCGCCGTGTATGGCGCGGTCAGGTGGATTTCCACTTCTAAATTTGTGTGTAAAGGTCTTGTCAGCTTGGCAAAAGTTAGGCTGACAAGAATATGTTTTAGGGAGTATTAATAAATGGAACAAAATGAAGAGCTTGAAATGCAGGTATTTCAGATTATTTCTGCAGTAGGTACAGCCCGCAGCTGTTATATAGAGGCAATTCATGCTGCCAAGGATAGAGATTATGAGCAGGCAGCAGAATTACTAAAAAAAGGAGATGTCTCTTTTGGCGAAGGTCATGATTCTCATCTGGAGCTTTTGGGACGAGAGGCTGAGGGAGAGGCTGTAGCCTGTCTTTTGGTTATGCATGCAGAGGATCAGCTGATGAGTGCTGAGGCCTTTAAGCTGGTGGCTCAGGAACTGATTGATGTATATAAGGAAATTGATAAAAAATAAATTTTATATGAGGGGGAATTTTTATGAAGATGAAGAACATAGCTAGTGTTGTGGCTGCAGGTGTAATGGCTATGGGGATAGGTGCTTCTTTGGCTCCTGCTGGTGTGGCTTTCGCGGATAGTCCTTATTGTGCTACTGTGGAGAAGGCAGCACCTGAGAATGGTTTTTTCTTTGATTTTGCTAAGAAAATGCCAAAGGAGGCTCAGGCTTCTCATGGCTGGTGCAATGGCGCTATGTTTGATACTAACTGGTACAAGGATAATGTGACTTTTAACAGTAAGCGTATGCAGCTGAATCTGGATATTGAGGATGGCCCAGGCTGGGCAATTCCTGGCATAAACTATTCTGGAGCTGAATTCCGTACTTTTACTCAGAACAGATATCATTATGGGCTGTATGAGGTTTGTATGAAACCAGCTAAGAGTGATGGTATCGTTTCTTCTTTCTTTACCTATACTGGTCCTTATGATGAGCCAAAGACTCAGTGGGATGAAATTGATATTGAATTCTTGGGTAAGGATACTACCAAGGCCCAGTTTAATTATTTTGTTGATAGCCAGGGTGGCCATGAATATCTCTGCGATTTGGGCTTTGATGCTTCTGAAGATTTCCATGTTTATGCTTTTGATTGGGAGCCAGATGCTATTACCTGGTATGTGGATGGCAAGGAAGTACACAAGGCAGTTGGCAATATGCCTGTAACTCCTAGCATGATTATGGCCAATCTGTGGGCTGGCAAGGGTGTAGATGCATGGCTGAATCCGGTAGATGATTCAGATTTTCCGGTACAGGCAGAGTACAAGTGGATGAAGTATACTCCGTCTGAGAAAGCTGACAAATAAGGAGTAAAGAAATATGACATTTCCAAAAGGATTTTTATGGGGCGGTGCAATAGCCGCCCATCAGGCAGAGGGAGCCTGGAATGAAGATGGCAAAGGACCTAGCGTGGCTGATGTGATGACTGGCGGCAGTCCGGATGTGAAACGTGAGATTACAGATGGTGTGTTGCCGGGGAAAAATTATCCCAATCATGAGGCTATTGATTTTTATCATAATTATAAGAGTGATATTGCGCTTCTGGCCCAGATGGGCTTTAAATGCTTCCGTACCAGTATTGCTTGGACTCGTATTTTTCCTCAAGGGGATGAGTTAGAGCCAAATGAGGCTGGTTTGCAGTTCTATGATGATTTGTTTGATGAGATGCTAAAGTATGGCATGGAGCCTGTGGTAACACTGTCTCATTTTGAGATTCCTCTGCATCTTGCCAAAAAATATGGCGGCTGGCGGGATCGTCGCATGATTGATTTCTTTGTGCGCTTTGCAACCATTTGTTTCGAGCGTTATAAAGACAAGGTTAAGTATTGGATGACTTTCAATGAGATTAACAACCAGCGCGAGGTTATTGGTGATATGAGCGAGCATCATGCCTTCCAGGATTCTGGTCTAACCTACAAGGTGGGAGAGGATCGTTATCAGGTTATGTATCAAGCTGCGCATCATGAGTTCGTAGCCTCCGCCTTGGCTGTTAAGGAAGGGCATCGTATCAATCCTGATATGTATATTGGCTGTATGATTGCTATGTGCCCTATATATCCTGCTAGTGCCAAGCCATTAGATCAGATTGCAGCGTTGAAAGAAATGGATAGGACATTTGTTTTTGCTGATGTACAGTGTCGCGGACATTATCCAAGCTATATTCTCAAGGAATGGGAACGCTTTGACACCAAAATCAAGATGGAGCCTGATGACTTGAAGATTATCAAGGAAGGTCAGGTTGATTATATAGCCTTCTCTTATTATATGAGTTTTGCAACAGAATTTACTTCAGATGAGCATCGTCATGTAGGTAAAGAGGTAAAGAATCCATTTGTCAAGGCTAATGATTGGGGTTGGCAGATTGACCCTGTAGGCATCCGTTATAGCCTTAATGTACTGCAAGAGCGTTATGAACTGCCTATGATGATTGTTGAGAATGGTATCGGTCTGCATGAGAATCCTGAGGCTGATGGTATGATTCATGATGATGCCCGTATAGAATATTTTGCTAATCACATTGCTGAGATGAAGAAGGCAGTGGAGTTGGATGGTGTTACCCTGTTGGGCTATTGTCCGTGGGGGCCTATTGATATTGTTTCTGCCAGCACTGGTGAAATGGACAAGCGTTATGGCTTTATCTATGTGGATAAGAATAACAAGGGCGAAGGGACACTTGAGCGCAGTCCCAAGAAGTCATTCTACTGGTATAAGAGGGTTATTGATACCAACGGAGAAAACATTTCCAAGGATCTTGAATTAAACATGTAACTATTAGGACATGATGATAATATACAGGTAGGAAGCTGTCTGGATATTGTCATCATGTTTTTATTGCATAATCATATTATCCTATGTTAAAATAATTTCCTGTAAACTTGTAACTATTAAAGGTAGGGGGATTGGACATGGCACGGGAATCTTTTAACTCACGGCTGGGATTTATTCTGGTTAGTGCAGGATGTGCTATTGGTATTGGCAATGTATGGCGTTTTCCTTTTATTACAGGGGAAAATGGCGGTGGTTTCTTCGTATTATTTTATTTGTTGTTTTTGGTAGTTATGGGACTGCCTGTGCTGACTATGGAGTTGGCGGTAGGCAGAGGCAGCCGCAAAAGCGCGGTTAGTGCCTATAGAACCTTGAAGCCTGATAACGGGCTGTGGACTCTTCATGGCTGGGCGGCCTTGCTGGGCTGTGTTATGCTGATGCTGTACTATACCACGGTATCTGGCTGGATGACGGCCTATTTCTTCAAATTTCTTACGGGAGAATTTGCTAGTGGTATGTCCGTAGAGGCTGTAGGCAATGTTTTTGGCAATGTATTGGCAGATCCTGTATATATGGGCTTTTGGACAGTTTTAACCGTGGTTTTTGGCTTTTTTATCTGTAGTTTTGGTCTGCAAAAGGGTTTGGAGCGGGTAACCAAGATTATGATGGGAGCCTTGCTGGTATTGATTTTGGTTTTGGCTCTCCATTCTCTTACTTTGGATAAGGCGGCAGAGGGGATGAAATTTTTCCTGATGCCTAATTGGGAGGCTGTGGAGAAGGTTGGCTTGGGCAATGTTTTAACTGCGGCCATGAATCAGGCTTTCTTTACTTTGTCTCTGGGTATTGCAGCTATGGAGATTTTTGGCAGTTATATGTCTAAGGATAGAGCCTTGGCTGGGGAGGCAGCCCGGATTTGTGCTCTTGATACCTTTGTGGCTATTATGGCTGGTGTTATTATTTTCCCTGCCTGCTTTTCCTTTGGTTTGCAGCCAGATGCTGGCCCATCTCTGATTTTTGTTACCCTGCCTAATGTATTTGTCAATATGGCTGGAGGACAGATTTGGGGAGCTTTGTTTTTCCTGTTTATGACCTTTGCCAGCCTGTCTACAGTATTGGCTGTTTTTGAAAATATTATTGCCCTGTTTATTGATACCTTTGGCTGGAAGCGGGGCAAGGCCGTAATTCTTGGTGGAATTTTGATTCTGTTTGGCAGTATGCCTTGTGTGTTTGGCTTTAATATATGGAGTGATATGACCATTATTGGGGCTAGAGGTGTGCTGGACAGTGAGGATTTCCTGGTCAGCAATATACTGTTGCCAGCAGGTGCCTTGGTGTATTTGCTTTTCTGTACTACCCGCTGGGGGTGGGGCTTTGACAATTATATCAAGGAAGCCAATACTGGTGATGGTTTGAAGATTGGCCGCTGGATGAAGCCTTATTTGCAATATGTACTGCCAGTATTGTTGTTCTTTATCTTCGTTCGGGGATTGATTTAAATTTATATACAAAAAACGGAAGTCGCCTGGCTTCCGTTTTTATATGAACAAAATATAAAATTATTTTTTGGTAAGGGGCAAAAGTCTTTCCCCCAGCTGCTGGGCAGTTTGCTCCCTGTTGGTGGGGCTGAGATGGATATTGTAGCCAATGAAGATAGGGGAGGTTGGGTAGCGGGGCATTAGCCGTACATGAACCCGTCCCTCATAGATGTAGAAGAAAATGTTGTAGCTAAAGCTGTCCCGTTGATGAATTTCTTTGAGATAGGATACTGCTCCCTGAATAAAATCAGCAAAGGTGTAAATTGCCTTTACCAGAGGAAATGGGGCGGGAGTCTGCTCCTTGTTCTTGCCAAAGGAAACCTTGTCAGAATAGGCCTCCGGCAGCAAGCGGATGTTGATTTCCGTAAAACCTACTCTAGGTTGAGTGGCAATATTTACATCTACTCCATTGTGCTGTAGAACAGGAATGCCTTCAAATTCGGCAGGATCATACATAAGCTCAGGATTGACTTCTGGAAAGCCGATAATCTGCATATGAGGATGACGGATTGTACCGCCGGAAAGAGGTCCAAAGTTTTTGAAAAGCACCACCGCCTGATAGATTTCGGAGTTGACCATAGTGAGCCAATGCCGCAAGGCAAAGCGCATGAGCTGGCGTATATGATCCTGAGAATAATCTGGAATATCACTGTGGCATTGGTCTGTTTCAATAAGTACCAGCTGATTGGATGGAACCATAACATTGTATTTATTTTTGAGGAGAATGATATTGCCCTCTTTGGCCATAATGCCAGTAAGAGCTTCTGTGTTGCAAAAAGGGCAGCTATTGCTTTGATTTGGCATTCCCTTAAAGGTGCGGGGCTTGCTGCGGCCTACAGACATATCAAAATCAATTAGATTAACACTCATTTATTTGGAACTCCTTTCAGGCTCTGTCAAGGTTGCAGAGTTTTCCATTAGGTGGTATAATTTTGCTGTTATGATGTAAATTGGTGTGGTGTGTAAATTTACACCACTTATAGATAATTATAGCTAGATTAGGCGTGATTTGCAAATAACCAGATGCTTATATATCCACTATTGGGCATATTGCAGATTGGGCCGAAAAGGCGGTGGAGCTTTCAATGAACGACAAGAATGAACAGAAGAAATCCAGCAAGGGAGAATCCTTTTTAAAGGGTACATTGATACTTACGGTGGCTGGTGTGGTAGTCAAGGTTATTGGCTCTCTGAATTGGATTTTTGTTTCCAGAATTCTGGGGGGCGAGGGTATTGGTCTTTATCAGATGGCCTTTCCCATCTATTTTTTTGCCCTTAGTGTATCTACGGCTGGTGTGCCAGTAGCTATTTCTATCATTACTGCTGAACGGGTAGCCCTAAAGGATATATTTGGTGCTAAGCGGATTTTCAAAATATCCATGTCCTTGATGCTGGTAACTGGCTTGATTTTTACAGCTTTGACCTATTTTGGGGCGCAATGGCTTATTGACTGGCATTTTATTCGGGATCCTCGTGCCTATTGGTCTGTAGTGGCCTTGGCACCGGCTATTTTCTTTGTAACCTTGCTGGCTAGCTCCAGAGGTTATCTCCAGGGCTGGCAGCGTATGACACCTACAGCTGTATCTCAGATTGTAGAGCAGATTTTCCGGGTTATTACCATGATTCTTTTTGCCAGTCTGTTTCTGCCTTGGGGGTTGGATTTTGCAGCGGCTGGTGCCAGCTTAGGTGCTTTTGCTGGTGCAGTAGCAGGTCTGTTGGTTCTGGTGTATTTCCATTGGAAGTTGGAAAAGGATATTAAGGCGGAATATGGTTCTGATATTAAGCCTTTGTCTGAGGGAGAGCAGTCCTCTACTTGGACTATTATCAAGAGAATTTTTGCTTTGTCCCTACCGGTTTCTGCTGCCAGCATTATGCTGCCGGTGGTATCCAATCTGGATTTGGCCATTGTGCCTCAGCGGTTGGAGGTAGCAGGCTATAGTGTCAATGAGGCTACTGAGCTGTTTGGTTATTTGACTGGTATGGCGGTGCCATTGGTAAATCTGGCTACTATTTTGACAGCTTCTCTGGCAGTAAGCTTGGTGCCGGCTATTTCCAAGGCAAGAGCCTTGGGGGATAAGAAGCTGGTTTTTAGTCAGACTGCTTCTGGAGTGCGCATTTCCAACTTTGTCTGCTTCCCAGCCTTTGTTATTGTCTTTGTGCTGGCAACACCTATCTCTACCTTGATTTACAACGCACCGGGAGCTGGGCCGGCAGTATTGGTGTCCTCTGTCAGCATTGTGCTGTTGGGACTACATCAGGTATCTACTGCAGTGCTGCAGGGGTTGGGACATCCATCTATACCTATGATTAATATGATTATTGCTGCTGGCTTCAAGGTGGCCTTGAACTGGAGTCTGACTGCTATTCCTTACCTTGGCATTATGGGTGCAGCTTGGGCTACTGCGGCGGATATGGGTGTAGCAGCCATTATCAATATGTATTTTATTCATCGCTATATTGGTTATCGTATTGAGGTTTTGCAGCTGTTGAAAACCATGTTTGCAGCAGCCATTATGGCGGTGTCTGTATATGGGTTCTATAACTGGACTATGGCTCAGCTGGGCAGTAATGTACTTTCCACCTTTGGCTCTGTGCCAGTAGGTTGCCTGGTGTATCTGGTGGTATTGCTGATGATTGGCGGTATGCTGGAGGAGGATATTGCCCGTATTCCTATGATTGGCAGCTATAGCATTAGATTCCTGCGAAAAATTGGTGTGTTCAAAACAGCAGAAAATGATTGATAGAGAAGGGGATGACTGTATGATGAAAAAAATAGTGTTGGTTTACAATCCAGTATCTGGCAAGGCTAAATTCAAAAACAACCTGGACAGCATTATTGAAAAGCTGCAGTCCAGAGGCTGTATGGTGATTCCATATCGTACTACCCCGGAGAATGCAGATTTGGAAGAATTTATCCGAGAGGCTGATCCTGAGGGAATTATTGCTGCTGGAGGAGATGGCACTGTTCATGAGATTGTGAATCTGGTAATGAAGGAACAGCTAAAGTTGCCAGTGGGAATTATTGGCAGTGGCACCTCTAATGATTTTGCTACCTATCTGCGGCTGGATACAGAGGATTATTTTGATAGAATTGCTCAGGGCAAAACCATGTCTGTGGATTTGGGCAAGGTTGGGGATGAATATTTCATTAATGTGGTAAGTGCTGGTATGGTTACTTCCATTGCCCATGAGGTTGATACCCGATTGAAAAATACCTTTGGCAAGCTGGCTTATTATGTGCAGGGACTGAAAACTCTGCCTCAGTTTAAGGCCCTGGATATGGTTATCAAGGCAGATGGAGAGAAAATTCACGAAAAGGCCTTTCTGTTTTTGATTGTTAACAGCAGTGTGGTAGCCAGCTTTAAGAATGCTGTAACTCAGGCCAGTGTGCAGGATGGCAAGCTGGATTTGCTTTTGATGAAGCAGTGCAATATTGCAGAGCTTATGACCATTACGGCGGAGCTTTTGGCTGGTAAGGATGTAACAGGCCGTAAGGAGGTTATTTATCGCCAGGCTTCCACCTATGAGGTAAGCTGTGACACAGAGCTAGTTAGTGATTTGGACGGAGAAATCGGCCCAGAACTGCCTTTGAAAATTGAAACCGTCCCTCATGCTATTGAGTTGTTTTATTAACCCGCTAGGCAACAGATTTTAGGTACGTTGTCTAAAAAAATAGGACTTCCACCTTTTGGTGGAAGTCCTTACTATTATAATTCCTTTACCCAGCCACGGAAGGCACGTATAATATTGCCAGCAGGCATAGCATCTAACTGTTCATCAGTCAGGTCTGCTGGAATCATAGGAGCCAAGGTGGCAGCAGCAGCTAAAAATTCCTCCAGAGTCATATCTCCTAGAAGTGGCTGTACAACCTCAAATGCCTCCTGTGGGCTTTTAGCAGCAGAAAGCTTCTGAAGCATTTCTGGATTCTGCATAATGGCGGCACCAATCTGCATAAATTTCTTAGGTATCATTCGATCACATTCCTTCAAAAGTATTTTTTTCAATATATAAAGACATTATAGCAAATTTGTCACTGTTTGAAAATCCTCGGCCTATATTTTTCGCAAAGTTTATTAAGATAGGAAAAATGGTTTAAAAAGTAAAAAAACAAAAACCTGAGGTATTATTCGGTGAAATAGTGTATAATATCTGGTAGCGTGTTATTGTATATTGAAATTAAAAGGAGAACCACATGACTGAAAATTTGGAAAAGCTGTTAAAGGCTATTACCCACAAGCATGTTTATATACAGACTCATAATTTTCCAGATCCAGATGCCATTGCTTCGGCCTATGGGCTTCAGCAGTTGTTGAAATATTTTGATGTTGAGGCTACGGTTTGTTATCAGGGAGCCATAGAGAGATTCAATAGTAATTATATTATAGATAAGCTGGATATAAAGTTCAGTAAGCTGGTGGACATAAATGAGGCTTTACAGGAGGATGACGAGGTTATTCTAGTGGATGCCCAGAAATTCAACGGCAATATTGAGGATATTATTGGAGAGGAAATAGCTAGTATAGATCATCACCCTATCTTTATTCCGGCAGAATACCGATTTGCAGATATACGGCCAGAGGTGGGAGCTTGTGCTTCCATGATTGCCAGTTATTTTTTTGATAATGATGTGCCTATGGACAATAAAACGGCCTTGGTATTAACCTTTGGCATCCGCAGTGATACGGCTAAGCTTTCCAGAGGCGTCAGCCAGCTGGATATGGATATGCTTAATAAGCTTTTCCCTCTTTGTGACAAGGATGTTATCTATTATCTGGAAAATTCTGAGCTGGAGTTTTCGGATTTGCAGGCTTATGCCAAGGCTATTGAAAGTATTCAGCTTTATGATGGCAATGTGGCCTTTGCCTTTGCAGGAGAGAATTGTCAGGAGGCTTTGGTGGCTTCAGTATCAGATTTTATTCTGAGTCTGCGGGAGGTTTCTTTCTGTGTGGTATATTCCCGCAAGGATAAGGGCTTGAAGTATTCTATTCGCTCTATTAACGGATTGGATGCTGGGCGGATAACAGCCAAGTCCTTGGCGGGCCTTGGTTCTGGTGGTGGACATCAGATTATGGCAGGAGGATTTGTGCCTTTTACTGGGACGGATAGCCAGCTTCAGACATTGGTAGCAACAATTAGAGAAAATTTCTTGCAAGAGGTAAATTTGGCTAGATCTGAATGTAAATCCATTGCTGAAGTCAAGTAAAGTGTATTTTTGAGGGGGCTTTGATATGAATTTGCGGATACCATACAACAAGATTCACATGGCTATTGAGATTCCTGACAGTAATTTTCAGGGGGTGCTGGAAAGCCAGCCTGATGGCTGTGCCATGCCGGGTACAGAGCAGGAGATTGTAGAAAGAGCATTGGATAATCCTATAGGTAGTCCTTCTCTGGAAGATATGGCCAAGGGAAAGAAGAATGTGGTGATTATTTCCAGTGATCATACCAGACCTGTGCCTAGCCGTGTTACCATGCCTATTTTGCTGAGACGGCTGCGGGAGGCAAACCCTGATATAGATATTACGATTCTGATAGCTACAGGGTTCCATAGAGCCACCACTCATGAGGAACTGGTACAGAAATACGGAGAAAAAATTGTTAACGAAGAAAAGATAGTGGTTCATGATTCTCAGGATGCCGAGGCTATGGCAGATTTGGGCAAGTTACCATCTGGTGGTGCTTTGAAGATTAACAAATTGGCTGTAGAGGCGGATTTGCTGATTGCGGAGGGCTTTATAGAATCTCATTTCTTTGCGGGGTTCTCAGGGGGACGAAAGAGCGTGCTGCCAGGTATAGCCTCTGCTACCACCGTTATGGCCAATCATTGCAGCGAGTTTATTGCCAGTCCTTATGCTAGAACAGGTGTTTTGGAAAACAATCCTATTCACAGGGATATGCTTTATGCGGCTCAGCAGGCTGGTCTGGCCTTTATTCTCAATGTGGTGATTAATGCAGAGAAAAAGGTGATTGCAGCCTTTGCAGGAGACAGTGAAAAGGCCCATGTTACGGGCTGTGAATTCGTGCTGAAGATGGCAGAGGTGAAGGCCCAGCCATCGGATATTGTGGTGACAACCAATGGCGGCTATCCTCTGGACCAGAATATATATCAGTCTGTCAAAGGAATGACAGCTGCTGAGGCAAATTGCAAAGAGGGCGGTGTCATTATTATGGTATCTGCCTGCAACGATGGTCATGGCGGTCAGTCCTTCTACGAAAATCTCCGGGATGCAGAAAGTCCTCGTGCCTTGTTGGAACGCATCGCCAAGGTGCCACGGAATGAAACTATCCCAGACCAGTGGGAAATGCAGATTCTAGCTAGAATATTGGACAAATTTACGGTTATTATGGTAACGGATATGTGCAGTCCTGAGATGATAAAGGAAATGCATATGGAGCATGCCTTTACCTTTGAGGAAGCATTGTCAAGAGCCTTTGAGCTGAAGGGCAATGAAGCCGGAGTAACAGTAATCCCAGATGGTGTATCTGTTATCGTAAAACAGTAAAATGAGACTTGTTCAGTGGGAGCCTTAGCACCCGTTAGCATGGGGTAACATCAGGCCAAATCAGATATGGAGAGCAAATAGAAAAAAGCAGTGGGTCTGGCTGACTCACTGCTTTTTGGTGGTAAATTTTATGGCTGGACTGCCGTCTTGTAGTATCTCTTCCGCAGTTCCACAATCAGTCCGAACGGATTTTAGTATCTGTGTTTCTGCCAAGCTGAAAAAATATGGGAGCATGGATGATTCTATGTAATACAAAAAACGCCAAATGCCTAATATTTAAAAATTTTTTCTTTGTTTAGCAGGATTTTTTGTTTTATTGTTGAATTTAAGAATGTAACGTGATAAATTAGGATTATTAGGGATTTCATTGTATAATGGTATAATAAACTTTGTACATGATATAAAAATTGGAGATAGGGGATGATCATGTGGCAGAACCTATGGTGGAAGTATTTATCTACGAAACCAGACAGTTTTTGGAACAGCTGGAGCAGATTTCTCTAGCTAGTGAGGAAAATGGTGGCTTTAGTGTAGATGATGTTAATGAAATTTTCCGTGCCATGCATACCATTAAAGGCTCAGCAGCCATGATGATGTTTGATGAGGTGTCAACCTTGGCACACTCAGTAGAGGATATATTCTACTACATCAGAGAGCTGCATCCGCAAAAGGTGGATGCAACTGCTATTACGGATATTGTGCTGAATGCAGTAGATTTTATCCGTATTGAAATGGACAAGCTGGATGGCGGGGCTCAGCCTGATGCCAGCAGCCAGGAGCTAAGGGAGTATACGAAGAATTTCCTGCGGGAAATGAAAATTGCTAACGGCGATGATCCAGATGTGGATTTGCGTAAGGTGAAAAATGCTGGACAGCAGAAGCCAAAGCCAAAACAGTATTACATTGGTGCGGCTAAACAGCCAGAGTCTGACAAGGGAACCAATGCTGATGGCAGTCCAGGAGAGGGTGTTCATATTTTTGCAGCTACCGTGTTCTTTCAGGATGGCTGTGAAATGGAAGAAGTCCGGGCCTTTGGGGTGTTGAACAACCTAAAGGATAAGGTTATGGAGATACATAATCTGCCAGAAAAAATTCTGGAGGATGATACAGCAGCAGATACGATCAAATCTCTAGGTTTCCGGTTGTTCTTTACCACCAAGTTGAATTATGAGCAGGTGGAAAAGGAATTGGATCAGACCATCTTCTTGGAGAAGTTGGAGCTGAAGGAACTGAATAGCACAGCGGAGTGCGAATATTGGCCAACTCCTGAGACAGTATCTATTAATGCTCTGGAGAATACAGATCCTATTAAGCCGGAGTTGCCAGCTGTTTCTGAAAATGAAGCACAGGAGGAGGCAGATACTGCTAATCCGCCTGCTGCCAGATTGCCAGGCCAGACCTCTGGGCCAGCACCTATGCCATCCCAGGGCAGCAGCAAGCCAGTACACCATGGAGAAGGCAGTCAGATGATTAGCGTTCGGGTAGACAAGCTGGATAGGCTGATGGATTTGGTTGGCGAGCTGGTTATTGCCGAGGCTATGGTGGTACAGAATCCAGATTTGGCAGGCCTTGAACTGGATAATTTCCAAAAGGCAGCCCGCCAGCTGCACAAGATAAATGGAGAGCTGCAGGATAGTGTTATGTCTCTCCGTATGGTGCCTTTGGATGGCACATTCAAGAAGATGAATCGCATTGTCCGGGATATGACCAAGAAGCTGGGGAAAAAGGCCAGATTGGTATTGGTTGGTCAGGATACTGAGGTAGATAAAAATATTAATGAGCATATCTCTGATCCATTGATGCATATTGTCCGTAATTCCATTGACCACGGTATTGAAATGCCAGAGGTGCGTAAGGAAGCCGGCAAAAATGAAATGGGTACTGTTGTGCTGTCAGCTGAAAATGCTGGCGGCGAGGTTGTTATCAAAATCAAGGATGATGGTGGCGGCCTGAACAAGGAAAAGATTTTGGATAGAGCCAGAAAGAATGGCCTTTTGACTAGACCAGAGGAGGAGTATACAGATGGGGAGATTTATTCCTTTATCTTTGCTCCTGGCTTCTCTACCAAGGAAAAGGTAACAGAGTTCTCAGGCCGCGGTGTGGGCATGGATGTGGTGGTTTCCAATATTAAGGCCTTGGGAGGCCATGTATTGGTGGATAGCAGCCCAGGTCAGGGCAGTGTAACCACCATTCGGATTCCTTTAACCTTGGCGATTATTGATGGTATGTCTGTTACTGTAGGCCAGTCCAGCTTTACCATACCAATTAGCAGTATCAGCCGCTCCTTTAGGCCTGCTTCGGGACAGATTTTTAGAGATCCAGAGGGACAGGAAATGATTATGGTACAGGAGAAGTGCTGCCCTGTGATTCGCCTTAATGAGCTGTACAATATTGAAGATGCTGTTACAGAGCCTACAGATGGTATCGTCATGCTTTTGGAGGCAGGCGATAGAACCTTTGGTGTTGTGGCAGATCGTTTGCTGGGAGTACAGGAAATTGTGGTTAAGCCTGTGCCAGCCTATATTAGCAAAGTAATGAATACAACAGGCATTAGTGGCTGCACCTTGTTGGGAGATGGCAGTATCAGCTTGATATTAGATCCTCAAAAGCTGCACCACATGATTTATTCCTAGATATTGGGAAGGAGGAATTTTTGTGGAGGATGAGAAGAATATTCTGGAGGAAGAGGACACGCTTAAGGATAAATACCTGACCTTTACATTAGGGGATGAGGTGTATGGTATTGACATCAGTGTGGTGATAGAAATCATTGGTATTCAGAAGATTACCAGCGTGCCAGAGGTGCCAGAGTATGTAAAGGGAATTATCAATCTGCGAGGCAAGATTATCCCAGTGGTGGATATGCGGCTGAGATTCCGCCGCCAGTTCCGGGAATATACAGATAGAACCTGCATTGTGGTAGTGGAAATCCATGATGTGCTTATTGGCCTTATTGTAGATGGAGTGGCTGAGGTATTGGACATTCGGGAACAGGATGTAGTACCACCTCCAGATTTAAAGGCATCCCAGAATAAATATATTCGGGGCATCGGCAAGCTGGCTTCCAATGTGGTTATGCTGCTGGATTGGGAAAAGCTGTTTTCTGGTGAGGACGAAGAACTCTTGGGAAATACAGTCGGTGAGTCTGAGGATACACCACCAGAAAATGAAGCACAGGCCTAAGGCGAGGTAAAAATTGTTGCCTATAAGGTTGACAGGGAGGTCAACTGAAATAATGTGGATTGAGGGGGATATATAGCATGATGTTTTTTAAGAATATGAAAATCGGCACCAAATTGGTGATTTTTTTGACAATAACAGAGCTTTTGATAGGTTTTATTGCTTATTATGGTATAAATCTGGTTCAGAAAAATGATGCTACCTATGAGACTATTATGAAAGAGGACGTAATGGCCAGCAGTAATGCATATGAATTGGGTATGCATTTCAATGAGGCTAGAGTAAATATGCTGTTGGCCTTGAATGCTCAGGAACCAGCTAAGGCACAGATGTTTAGTTCCGAAATGGAAAAGGCTCTGAATCAAGCAGATGAAAATTTGAAAAAGCTGCAGGAGGCTGCTAATAGTGATAGCGCCAAGGCTGCTATAGCAAATATTACTAATAATTATAATACCTTCCGTCAGGATAGCTTGGCTGTCTTGAAGGCAAAGCAGGCTGGTCAGGTACAGAGTCCAGAGGTGCAGACAGCAGCTTCTGCCAAATTTGCCAAGCTGGAGGGAGATATAGTCAAGCAGGTAGAGGAAATAGCAGATCTGGGCTATAGTAATGCTCAGAGCCGTGACAAGGCTGCTACTGAGGAGATGAATTCCGATGTGCGCAATATTATTATGATTACTCTGCTGTTGATAGCTGCTAGCTTCTCCTTTGGCCTGCTCTTTAACCGGGATGTCAAAAAGCGCTTGTCCCAGCTGGGTGAATCTGCTGATAGAATTGCGGATGGTGATTTGGCTACCGAGGTGGTTACCAGTACTGGAGATGAGCTGGGAGATGTAGCTGCCAGCTTTGAGATTATGCGTCAGCGTGTGCATAATGTACTGTTAGAGATTAATCAGGGAGCAGATCAGGTGGCTGCTGGTGCCCACAATGTTTCTGACGCCAGCGTGGCTCTGTCTCAGGGTGCTTCCCAGCAGGCTGCTTCTGTAGAGGAGCTGTCTGCTTCCATTGCAGAGATTGCTTCGCAGACTGCCAGCAATGCTCAGAATGCAGAAATGGCCAATGATTTGACTGTAGGTACCAGAGAAAAGGCTCAGCTGGGCAACGAGGAAATGCAGGAAATGCTTACTGCTATGGAGGAGATTAATGCTTCTTCTGCTAATATTTCCAAGATTATCAAGGTTATTGACGAAATCGCATTCCAGACCAATATTTTGGCCTTGAATGCCGCTGTAGAGGCTGCCCGTGCTGGCCAACATGGTAAGGGCTTTGCTGTAGTGGCTGAGGAGGTTCGTAATCTGGCTGCCCGTAGTGCCAAGGCTGCCAAGGAAACTACTGATATGATTGAAGGCTCTATGGAAAAGGTAGAGACTGGCCGGGAAATTGCCCACAAGACTGCCGAGGCACTGAATGCTATTGTGGGGGATGTATCCTCTGTAGCTGATATTGTAGCTAATATTGCCAAGGCTTCCAATGAGCAGAAGCTGGCCTTGGAGCAGATTAACCAGGGGGTACAGCAGGTATCTCAGGTTGTCCAGGCTAATTCCTCTACTTCTGAGGAGGCAGCTACTGCTAGCCAGAATCTGAACCAGCAGGCAGATATTATGAGAGCCAACGTAGGTAAATTCCGTCTGTCCAACAGCGGAAGCAGCTTCTATGGTGGCAAAGGAGGCTCCGCTATTCAGAAGCCAGATTTGAACAGTGCAGGCAAACAGCCGGCTGTTGTGCCTGCTAAGCCAGGCGTAAAGCCAAGAACCATTGCCCTTACTGACGATGAGGGCTTTGGCAAATATTAAAGCTTTTTATCAAGGGTATAAATAGGAGTGGTTAATATATGCAGGAAGCTTTATTCCAACAGTATGCTCAGGTGGTACAGGATAATTTTGGCATTCAGCTGCCTATAGAGAAAAAGGCATTGCTGGAGTCAAGGTTGTTCAAGCTATTGAGCAATCATACCAATGAAGCCGGGTTTACTGATGAAACAGATTTTCTGCATTATGTTAGGGAGGATGCCTCCGGCACAGCCATGAATCTACTGGCGGAGGCTATCACTACCCATCATACCTTCTTTATGAGGGAAGCGGAGCATTTTAACTTCTTTGGCAAGCAGGTATTACCGTATCTGGCTTCCACCATAAAGGATGGAGATGTCCGAACCTGGTGTGCAGCCTGCTCCAGCGGAGAGGAATCCTATACTTTAGCTATGATTATGTCAGAATTTTTTGCTTTGCAGGGACCTCAGTGGGATACCACTCTCTTGGCTACAGATTTATCTCAGGAAATATTGGATACAGCCCGTAGAGGGATTTATACAGACGAGGCTGTGAGGGGACTGCCACCTCAGTGGAAGGGGCAGTTCTTTCACAAGCTTGCTACTGGAGATTGGCAGGTTTCGCAAAATCTGCAGCAGCAGGTGCTGTATCGCAGGTTTAATCTTATGAATCCGGTTTTTCCTTTTAGAAAGCCTTTTCATGTGATATTTTGCCGTAATGTAATGATATATTTTGATACCGAGACTCGTGATTCCCTGGTGCGGAAATTTTATGACTTCCTGGAACCGGGAGGTTTTCTGTTTGTGGGACACTCCGAGGTAATTGACAGACAGTCGGCTCCTTTTGAGTATGTGATGCCGTCAGTTTATCGAAAGAAGTGAGCCCAATATGGAAGCAATAAAGATTTTGATAGTTGATGATTCCCTGTTGTTCAGGGAGGTTGTGGCAAGAGGCCTGAAAAGCCGTTTGCCAGTGGGAAGCCAGATAGAGAAGGCTGGGGATCCTTTTGCTGCCAGAGACAAGATACTTTCCTTTGATCCAGATGTAATGGTTCTGGATGTGGAAATGCCTAATATGAATGGTATTGAGTTTTTGCGGCGTTTGATAGTTCAATATAATTTACCTACAGTGGTATCTAGCTCGCGACCTGTCTACAAATCCCTGGCTATGGAGGCAGGAGCCTTTTCATTTCTGGAAAAGCCTTCTACAACCTTGGGTAGCGGTTCCTATTTGGATGGTTTGGCTGCTGAGGTAAAGCTGGCTAAGGAATATGGAGATTTGTCAGCCGACCAGGTTAGACAAAGGGAAATAGAAAGCCATATGGATATGACTCAGGTGGAGGAGCTGGTGCGACGGGCAGATACCAGTAACAAGCCCAAGGTTGACTATGTTATCTTGGAGGATGGCGAAGAAGATTCTACAGGCAAGGGCAAGGTGATGGTAAGTACTGCGCTGGAAATGGCTAAGGCGGCGGTAAGGCAAACATCGTTCTCGGTGAAAAAGACCAACCAAGCAGTGCAGCATAATACTGTACCTCATGTTATACCGACACCAAAGCAGATTCCTGTTGTAGAGGTTAAGGAAAAAACTAGTGATAAAATAGATTTGATAGCTATTGGTGCTTCTACAGGTGGAACAGAAGCTTTATCTAAGGTACTGAAGGAATTGGCACCACCTTTGCCACCTATTGTTATTGTGCAGCATATACCTCCTATGTTTTCGAAATTATTTGCCGATAGATTGCATAATGAATGTCATATTTCTGTTAAGGAAGCCCAAAACGGCGATAAATTGGAGCCTAATTGGGCCTATATAGCTCCAGGGGATAAACAGATGAAGGTAAAGAAATTCGGTGGTAATATGCAGCTGGATGTGAATCATGGACCTAAGGTTAATGGACATTGTCCTTCTGTAGATGTGCTTTTTGATTCCGTGGCAGATCAGATAGGCAACAGTGCTCTAGGAGTTATTCTTACAGGTATGGGAGCAGATGGAGCCAATGGATTGTTGAAGATGCGTCAGCGGGGGGCTGCTACTATAGGACAGGATGAGGCCAGCTGTGTGGTTTATGGTATGCCGCGGGCGGCCTACGAAAGGGGAGCTGTGGAAAGACAGCTGCCTCTGTCAGGCATTGCGTCCATGATTACCATAGTTGCACGTGGGCAGGGGAGGCGTTAGTGTGGAAAAGCCGGCGGTTCAGATGGAGGATATTTCCTTTGATCAACTGGAAGGCATTATGGGAAATTTGGCAGATGGCTTTGTGCTGACAGATAAGGACAGCAGAGTTGTCTATATGAATAAGTCAGCAGAGGATATCTTCGAATTTCACTTTCAGCCAGATAATCCCGTTCTTTTTAAACAGATAGGCAGATTGATGAATCTGGAAACCCAGGAAAGCTTTTTTTGTCCTGTGAGTAGAGCTATTCAGGAAGATAAAACGGTAGGTCTTAGTAAAAATATTGGTCTTATGCATCAGGATGAGCCGGTATTTCTATCTGCTACCTGCTCTCCCCGTCATAACAAAAAGGGGGAGGTTATAGGCTGCAGTGCAGTATTTAGAGATATTTCCAAGCTGCGGGGGATTGCTCATAAGGTTGAAAGTGACCAATATTATATGCGGTCTGTTTTTGAAGCAGCCAAAATAGGTATTTGCAGCCTTAACATTCGGGGTGAGATTGTGGAGGTAAACGAATCTGCTCTAGAGATATTGGGAGGCACCTATCAGGAGGTTATTGGCAGACAGTTCGGTGATGTATTTCAATGCGTTAATTGTGTGCCTTATGGCTGCGGCAGGGGGGATAAGTGCAAATTCTGTATTATTCGCAATAATATTGAAGCTGCGGTGTTGGACGATAGCTTTTCCTCAGAGTATGTGGCTGCGATTACTCCCAGGGCTTCCGAAGAGCCGGTGTGGCTGCAGTTTTTTCTGACGCAGGTATGGAAGGAAAATGAGAAGCAGATTGTGCTTACCATGATTGATATATCCCGCCGTAAGCAGAGGGAAAAGGAACTTATGGAGGCTCGCCGTATGGCAGAGGCGGCCAGTAATACCAAAACACAGTTTTTGGCTAATATGAGTCACGAAATACGGACTCCTATTAATGGTATGACTGGCATGATTAATCTCACCCTGCGGACAGAACTTAATCCTGAGCAGCGGGAAAATCTTCAGGCAGCTAAGCAATGCTCTGAGGATTTGTTAAAAATCATTAACGATATTTTGGATTATGCCAAGCTGGAAAACGGCAAAATGACCATAGAGCATATAGACTTGGATTTACATGGTCTTTTGCATCGAGTGGCTGCTGTCCATGCTAATTTGGCTGAGGGCAAGGGCTTGAAGTTTATAGGGCCTGATTGTAGAATGTTGCCGCATTATATCAAGGGAGATCCTTTGCGGTTGAGACAGATTCTCCACAATCTTTTAACCAATGCCATTAAGTTTACCAGTGCAGGCACTATTACCTTGGGCTGTACTATTGCTAGACGAGGTATTAGGACTATGCTGGAATTTTATGTGGAGGATACTGGTATCGGCATGTCCAAAGAGGAGCAGGAGAGACTGTTCAAGCCATTTAGCCAGGTGGATGGCTCTACCACCAGAAAATTTGGGGGCACTGGCTTGGGACTGACTATTGTCAAGGAATTGGTAACAGCCATGTATGGAGAAATCCATGTGATGTCCAGTTCAGGTATAGGCAGCAGATTTACCTTTGTTATACCGTTGAAAAAAGCGGAAAAGGCAGATATGGAGATGAAAGATCAAGCTGTTTTCCTGAATCCCTATATGAATGATATCAAGGCAGAAGCTTTGCCACCGGCACTGGAAAAATTAGAAAGCTCTGAGAAATTTGAAAAATCTGTAAGCTTAGAGCCAGATGATGATATAATGGATTTACTTAAATACTGTGAGGATAAGCTCAACAGCTAGGAGGATGAAGAATGAGAATTTTGATAGCCGAGGATGATCGTATTAGCCGCAGCTTTTTGCAAAAGTTCATGCAGTCCTATGGTGAAGTGGATATGGCTGTAGATGGCATGGAAGCTGTAGATTTGTATATGGATTCCATTAAGCAGAATAATCGTTATGATTTGCTGTGCCTGGATATTATGATGCCAAAGGTGGATGGCCTGAAGGTTTTGAAGGTAATTCGTCAGTTGGAGAAGCAGCATGGCATATCCCAGGAGAACCATTTAAAGATTATTATGATGACTGCCTTGGCTGATGTGGGCTATGTGGATGAGGCTTTCCGTCAGGGCTGTGATGCCTATGCTTCCAAGCCAGTTGATACAGACAAGGTGGAAGAGGTAATGAGAAATCTAGGTCTTATAGAGGAAAAACAGGGTTAACAGGAAAGATGGGTTGAAAAATGAGAATTGTACCTGTAGAGCTGGGAAAGAACAGCTATGATATATATATTGGTAATGGTTTGGAGCAGCAGATAAGGGATTTTTGTCAGCAGGCAGGTTTTTCTGGTAAGGGATTGATTGTTACGGATACCAACGTGGGGCCTATTTATGGACAATGGCTGCAGGATTTGCTGCAGCAGGCAGGCCTGCAGGTGGAAGTATATGAGATTCCAGCTGGTGAAAGCTCCAAATCCATGAAGATGGCAGAGAAGCTGTTTACCAAATGTATTGAAACAGGTATGGATAGAAAATCTCCTGTTTTTGCCTTGGGTGGCGGTGTAGTAGGTGATTTGGCTGGCTTTGTGGCAGCCTCCTATATGCGAGGAGTTCCTTTTGTACAGGTGCCTACCAGTCTATTGGCTCAGGTGGATTCCAGTGTAGGTGGCAAGGTGGCTGTAAATCATCCTTTAGGTAAAAACCTTATTGGGGCCTTTTATCAGCCCAAAGCTGTATTCATGGATTTGAATACGCTGCAAACCCTGCCTAAGCGGGAAATTTATACCGGCCTGGGAGAGATTATTAAATATGGCATTATTTATGATGCCCAGTTCTTCCAGTATCTGGAGGATAATATAGAGCAGGTTGCCAGCCTTGCTGATGAGGCTGCCGCTCATATGACAGCCCGTTCCTGCGAAATCAAGGCAGATGTGGTTAGTCAGGATGAAAAGGAGCTGGGACTGCGGGCTATTTTGAATTTTGGCCATACTGCTGCCCATGCCATTGAGAAGAATACAGGCTATACTAAGTATAACCATGGGGAGGCTGTGGCCATTGGCATGGTATGTGCAGCCTATATCAGCAAGGCTTTGGGGATGATAGACCAGAGTGTGGTGGATAGAGTTATCAGCTTGATTCTCAAACTACATTTGCCTATAAAGGCTCAAGGCTGCACTGTGGAGGATTTGTATCGGGATATTTTCCATGACAAGAAAACCGTAGGGGGCAAGGTAAAGTGGATTTTGATGGAGTCTATTGGTCAGGTTTGCGGTAACAGCAATGTACCGGAAGGGATTGTCAAGGGCGCCATGCAAAAGATTGTTTAATTAAGCTGCTGTCTATGCATAATGTGTCTCATTTTACAAAAAACTTACTTTACAAATAGTTTGAATTGACTTATGATAAAGCCGTGCTAGAAAAGAAAGATTGAAGAATGCAAAGGGGGATTTTGTATGGAAACTATAGCCTTGATTGCCCATGATAAGAAAAAGGAAGAAATGCTGGATTTTGTGGAGCATCATAAGGATTTGCTGAGCAAATTTCATTTGGTGGCTACTAGAACTACCGGTACCTTGATTAATGAGAAATTCCATTTGAATGTGGAGACTATGATGTCCGGCCCTTTGGGAGGAGATCAGCAGATTGGCGCTATGGTGGCTACGGAAAAGGTACATTTTGTGGTATTTTTGCGGGATCCCTTGACTTCCCAGCCTCATGAGCCAGATATTAACGCCTTGCTTCGTCTGTGCGATGTGCATAATATACCTTTGGCCACTAATAGAAAGAGTGCCCATATTATGCTGAAATATGTAGCGAGCAAGCTGGAGGAAAATCAGGAATGATTTTCTGGTAATATAGAATCAATCAAACCACCTGATGTATGTGTATAGGCAGAATACAGTCTATTGCTATGCAGGCAGGTGGTTTTTCTATGCTGGAAGATAGCAAAGGAAAATAAAGCTTGCATAGGGTAATTGTTTATGATATACTTGTTCACGGTGTAATTATAAAAACGCACGCTGGCTGATATTTGTACTGTGCCCATTGGGTTTAACAAAGGATGAGGCTGGCGGAGGAAAAGAAAAACAGGAGGTGCACCACTATGGCAGTTGTTTCTATGAAACAGTTATTAGAGGCTGGTGTTCATTTCGGACATCAGACTAGAAGATGGAACCCTAAGATGGCTAAGTACATCTTCACCGAGCGTAATGGTATCTACATTATTGATCTTCAGAAGACCGTAAAGAAGGCTGAGGAAGCTTATAGCTTCGTTCGCAGCGTAGCAGAGGAAGGCAAGTCCGTACTCTTCGTTGGTACTAAGAAGCAGGCTCAGGAGGCTATTAAGGACGAGGCTCTGAAGGCTGATATGTATTTTGTAAACGAGCGTTGGCTGGGCGGTATGCTCACTAACTTCCAGACCATTCAGAAGCGTGTAAACCGTCTGAAGGAGCTGGAGGCTATGGAAGCTGACGGTGTTTTCGAGGTTCTGACCAAGAAGGAAGTTCAGGGCTTGAAGCATGAGATGGAGAAGCTGGAGAAGTATCTCGGCGGTATCAAGGACATGGATAAGCTTCCAGGTGCTTTGTTCATCGTAGATCCTCGCAAGGAGCGCATTGCTGTTGCAGAGGCTCACAAGCTGAACATTCCTATCGTTGCTATCATTGATACCAACTGCGATCCAGATGAGATTGATTACCCAATCCCTGGTAACGACGATGCTATCCGCGCTGTTCGTCTGCTGACTGGCAAGATTGCTGATGCAATCATCGAGGGTCGTCAGGGCGAGGCTGCTGAGGCTGTTGCTGAGGACGCTGAGTAATATACCTGGCTAAATAAGAATTGATGGGGTAAAGGGACATTATTTATCCCTTTGCCCTTTTTTACATTAGAGATTTTGAGGAGGATATACATAATGGCACAGATTACTGCTGCATTGGTTAAGGAGCTGCGCGAGCTTACTGGCGCAGGCATGATGGACTGCAAGAAGGCTCTGGTTGAGTGCGAGGGCGACAAGGATAAGGCTATTGATTATCTTCGTGAGAAGGGTATTGCTAAGGCTGCTAAGAAGGCTGGTCGTATTGCTTCCGAGGGTGTTGTAGCTGCTGCTTCTGATGGCAAGACTGCTTGCATCGTTGAGATTAACTCCGAGACTGACTTCGTTGCTAAGAACGAGAACTTCCAGGCACTGGTAAAGAAGATTGCTGAGCATATCGTTGCTTGCAAGCCTGCTGATATGGACGCTCTGAATGCTTCCCAGATGGATGGCAAGACTGTTGCTGAGGTTATGACTGAGGCTGTTGCTTCCATCGGTGAGAAGCTGTCCCTCCGTCGTTTTGAGGTTTATACCACTGAGGATGGCAAGCTGGCTACCTACATCCACATGGGTGGCAAGATCGGTGTTATCGTAGAGCTGTCCGGTGGCGATGAGACTTTGGGCAAGGATGTTGCAATGCAGATTGCAGCTGCTAAGCCTCAGTGCATTGGCCGTGAGGATGTAGATCAGGAAGCTTTGGCTCATGAGCGTGAGGTTCTCCGCAAGCAGGCTCTGGAAGAGGGTAAGCCTGAGAAGATCGTTGAGAAGATGGTTGACGGCCGTATCAACAAGTATTACAAGGAAGTTTGCTTGGTTGAGCAGGAGTTTGTTAAGGATTCCGACAAGACCATTAAGGACATTCTGGCTGGCGTAGAGGTTCGTCGTTTTGCACGCTTCGAGATGGGCGAGGGTCTGGAGAAGAAGAATGAGGACTTTGCAGCAGAAGTTGCAGCTCAGATGAAATAAAAACTGAAAAGTTTTCTAAAAGCAGAGGACACGCTGTTGTTCTCTGCTTTTTAAAAGCGTATAATAAGATAGGACAGTTATTTCTCATTTTTAGGAGGGATTTGAGTGGGAGCAGCTAAATACAAGCGCATTATCCTGAAGCTAAGCGGTGAGTCTCTGGCAGGTGACCAGGGCTTTGGCATTAATCCAACAGTAGTTGAGGCTATTGCCAAGCAGATTAAGAAGGTTCATGAAGAGGGTGTGGATGTGGCTATCGTTGTAGGCGGTGGCAATATCTGGCGTGGACTTTCTGGCAGCGCCAAGGGCATGGATAGAGCTCAGGCTGATTACATGGGTATGCTTGCTACCTGTATGAATGCCTTGGCTATGCAGGATGGTCTCCATCAGGTGGGAGTTCCATCCCGTGTACAGACTGCTATCGAAATGCGTCAGGTGGCTGAGCCTTATATTCGGGGCAAGGCAATCCGCCATATGGAAAAGGGCAGAGTAGTTATTTTTGGAGCTGGTACTGGTAATCCTTATTTCTCCACTGATACTACAGCAGCTCTCCGGGCAGCGGAGATTAAGGCTGATGTAATTCTTATGGGTAAAAAGGGTACTGATGGCATCTATGATTCTGATCCAAATAAGAATCCAAATGCCAAGAAGTTTGACCAGCTGAGCTATTCTGAGATTTTGGCTCGTCGTTTGGCCATTATGGATACTACTGCTACCAGTCTTTGCATGGACAACGATATTCCTTTGGTGGTATTCAACATTGAGGATTATGAAAATATTTACCGGGCAGCTATCGGTGAGGTTATCGGTACTACCGTAGGAGGTAATTGATTTTGGTAAAAGAGATTATTGCAAATAATGAGGAACGTCTGGAGAAGTCCATTGCTGCTCTGAGAAGAGAATTCGGTTCTCTGCGGGCAGGTCGTGCTACCCCATCCCTGTTGGACAAGGTTATGGTAGATTATTATGGTACACCAACTCCTGTAAATCAGGTGGCAAAGGTTTCTGTACCTGAGCCTCGCATGATTGTTATTCAGCCTTGGGAAAAGAATTTGATTCATGATATCGAAATGGCAATTATGAAGTCTGATTTGGGCTTGTCCCCAAATTCTGATGGTACTGCTATTCGTCTGTCTATTCCACAGCTGACTCAGGAGCGCCGTCAGGAGCTGGTAAAGACTGTAGGCAAGAAGGCTGAGGAGGCTAAGGTTGCTATTCGCAACATTCGTCGTGATGGTAATGAGTCTGTGAAGAAGCTGGAGAAGGCCAAGGAGATTACTGAGGATGAGTCCAAGAAGGCTCAGGAAGATATCCAGAAGATTGTTGATAAGTACATCAAGACTGTGGATACTCTGAAAGAGGCTAAGGATAAGGAGATTATGGAGGTTTGATGCCTGATATAATCGGAATGCCTTGGGAATTGGCCAAGGACTTGCTAAATCAGGCCAATATAAGGTATAATTCAGTTATCACTTATCCCACAAAGAGTTTTTTCCCTTTGAAGGATAATGGATATTACGTCATTAAGCAGAAGTATCTGGATGACGGAGAGTTAGTTGTAACATTAGCAGCTCGTCTGCTGAAGGAGGTGTCCAGTAATGGCTTACAAGATTGGTGATGAGTGTATCTCCTGTGGTTCTTGTGCAGGTACCTGCCCTGTTGAGGCTATCAGCGAGGGTGAGTCTCATTATGAGATTAATGAGGAGGCTTGCGTGGAGTGCGGTGCATGCGCAGCAGGCTGCCCTGTAGGTGCTATTGTAGCTCCTTGATGAATTTTTGACCTGGAGTTGTACCAGGACAAAAAGCAAATGCCCCTCTGAAGTTCCTTTGGAGGGGCTTATTTTCTTGATACAGGAGGTTATCATCGTGTGGAAAAAATTATTTTCCGGCATGCAGAAAAATGATGATGCTTCGGACAAATCATATCTGGATGAATTGGTACAGGATCAGCTGCCACAGCATGTGGCTATTATTATGGATGGCAATGGCAGATGGGCTACTGGCCAGGGGCTGATGCGTACTGCCGGTCATAAGGCCGGTGTTAAAACACTAAAAAGAATTGTTAAAACATGTACTGCCTTGGGAATGAATGCCTTGACGGTATATGCTTTTTCTACTGAAAACTGGAAACGTCCCCATGCAGAGGTGGACTTTCTGATGAATCTATTCTCGGAGTATCTGGCTAAGGAAATTGACGAGATGGATCAGGATAATGTGAAAATTGATTTTATCGGTCGTACCTGGGAGCTATCCAAGGGGTTGCAGAAGCAGATTGCAGATGCCAGACATAGAACCAGGGATAATACGGGGGTAAAATTTACGGTTGCCGTAAATTATGGTGGGCAGGATGAACTGCTTAGAATGGTGCAGGAGTTGGCAGCCCAGAGTCAGCGAGGTATGATTAAGCCAGAGGAGATTACAGCAGAGATGATAGAAGCTCAGCTGGATACCTATAGTTTGCCTCCAGTGGATCTGGTTATTCGTACTAGCGGGGATATGCGTCTTAGTAATTTCCTGCTGTGGCAGACAGCTTATGCAGAATTTTGGTTTACGGATATAAATTGGCCTGATTTTACGCCAGAGGATTTTGGCAGGGCCTTGTATGAATATTGTCATAGAGACAGACGTTTCGGGGGATTGTCCAAAAAGTAAGGTAGCTGCTGGCTGTGGAAAGAAAGCAGTCAGAGCTGGAAGGGATGTACTTCATGTTAACAAGAATAATCACCGGTATAATCGGTATAGGGGCAGCCGCCTATGTAATTCAGACTGGTGGCTTGGTTTTTGCTGTTTGTGGTATGGTTCTGGCTGTGGGAGCCTGGGTGGAATATTGCAACGCCTTTGACCGGAAGGGTTATCGTCCAGCCTTGTTGGTGGGAGGCCTTTTGATTGCAGGCATGTGCTATACAGCCTGGTATGGTCTGGACACCAATATGCTGGTGCTGATAATGACAGGAGGCACACTGCTGTTGTTTTTGATGACAGTGCTGCTTCATGGCTCCTTTAGTGTGCCTTCTGCGGCGGTATCCGTAGCTGGAGTGTCCTATTTGGGACTGTCCTTTGCTCACTTGATTGGACTGCGGGTTATGGATCATGGCTTTTCGGCAGTGACTACGCCTTTGGGAGTGTTGGAGCCAGGTTGTGCCTTGATTTGGACTGCTCTTATTGGTACTTGGGCTAGTGATACCTTTGCTTACTTTGCTGGTTCATTTTTGGGCAGTCACAAGCTTTGTCCAGCTATCAGTCCTGGCAAAACCATTGAGGGACTGCTTGGCGGCTTGATAGGCACTACTGCTTCTGTGGCAGGTCTGGGTATCCTCTTTAATTTCGATGTGGAGACTATGGCTATCCTGGGCCTGTGCATTTGTATAGTGGCTACCTTGGGGGATTTGGTAGAATCTGTAGCTAAGCGTTATACAGGCATTAAGGATTCCAGTCATTTGATTCCTGGTCATGGCGGTATCTGGGATAGATTTGATAGTGTAATTTATACTGTACCTTTTGTTTACTATTTTGTACAGTTTGTGGATATAGCAGCCAAATAGAGGTAATGTAAAATGAAAAATCTTGTAGTATTAGGCTCTACTGGTTCCATTGGTACTCAGACTTTGGATGTGGTAAGGGAGCATCCAGATTTGTTTCATGTGTCTGTGCTGGTAGCCAATCGCAGTGATGAGCTGCTGGAAAAGCAGATAGAGGAATTTCAGCCACAGCTGGCGGTGCTTTCTGATGAGAAAGCCTACAGCAGATTGCGGCAGAGATATAGCGGTAAAACAGAGCTGGCAGGAGGTCGTCAGGCTGTAATAGAGGCGGCAGCTTATCCAGAGGCTCAGGTGGTAGTAACCTCCCTGATGGGGTTTGCTGGTTTGGAGCCTACCTTGGCAGCTTTGGAGGCTGGCAAGGATATTGCTTTGGCTAACAAGGAAACCTTGGTGGTGGCTGGGGAGCTGGTTATGTCTAAGGCCAAGGAGCTGGGGCGGGCTATTTTGCCAGTAGACAGTGAGCATTGTGCTTTGTTCCAGTGTTTGCAGGGACAGGATAGAAAGGCTGTAGAAAAGCTGATTCTTACAGCTTCTGGTGGTCCCTTCCGGGGCCGCAAGGCAGAGGAACTGACCAATGTGTCCAAGAAGGATGTATTGGCTCATCCAACCTGGAATATGGGACAGAAGATTACGGTAGATTCCGCTTCTTTGGTAAATAAGGGGCTGGAGGTTATTGAAGCCAGATGGCTCTATGATGTAGGCTATGATCAGATTCAGGTAGTGGTTCATCCTCAGAGTATTGTACATTCCATGGTACAGTATCAGGATGGCACGGTTATGGCTCAGCTGGGCTGCACCGATATGAGATTGCCTATTCAGTATGCTTTGACCTATCCTGATAGAGTAGCCTCTCATTTTCCTCGGGTTGATTTTTATGAGCTGGGGAAGCTGACCTTTGAGAAGCCGGATATGGAAACCTTCCGTGGGTTGAAGCTGGCCTTTGAGGCAGGCCGTACCGGAGGAACCATGCCTTGTATTATGAATGGTGCTAATGAGGTGGCAGTAGAGGCCTTTTTGAAGGGGCAGGCAGGCTTCCTGGATATATATAGTTTGATTGAAAAAGCTATGGAGGCTGGCCAGGTAGAGTATAAGCCAGATTTGGAACAGCTGCTGGATGCTGACAAATGGGCTAGAGATTATACTAGAAAACAGCTGGCTCAAATCTAAGAGGTGATTCCATGATAATTAAGATAATAGGAGCGATGTTTGTATTCGGCCTTTTGGTATCTGTTCATGAGCTGGGCCATTTTATGGTGGCTAAGCTTACGGGGATGCGGGTAGATGAATTTGCCATAGGCTTTGGTCCAAAGGTTTGGAGCAAAAAATATGGTGAAACTCTGTACACTCTGCGAGCAGTTCCATTGGGAGGCTTTAATCGCATCGCTGGTATGGATTATGAGATAATCGAGAATATGGACAGAGAGGGTGGCCGGAGCAAGGAGAAAGTGTTCGTGGTACCTGATGAGGAGGATGCCGGGGAGAGAGCATATTTCCGTCGTCCTATCTGGGCTCGCATGGCGGTGATTCTGGCAGGGTCTATTATGAATTTTATTCTGCCATTGTTCATTTTCTTTGGTCTATTCGTGACACAGGGAGTGGCAACTCCTTCTCCAGAGCCAGTGATTGGTGCTGTTATCGAGGACAGGCCAGCAGCTATGGCAGGCTTGCGGGCAGGAGACAGGATATTAACCTTGGACGGACAGCCGGTTACTAAGTGGAGTGAGATTTCTCAGCAGCTGCAGGGAAAGGCAGAGCGTCCTTTCAAGGTAACCTACCAGCGTGATGGTAAGGAATTGTCTACTACTCTGATACCAGAGGAGGATGCAGCTACCAATAGAGCTGTTATTGGTATTACCAGCAGTGCTATATATTATCAACCTGGGGTTATAGAGGCAGCAAAATTGGCTGTTACCAAGGAGATATATTTGATTGGGGCAATGGTTGGCGGTCTGGTTCAATTGGTTCAGGGGACAGTTAGTACAGCAGAGCTGTCCGGGCCTGTTGGTGTGGCACAAATGGCCGGCCAGGTGGCTGAGCAGGGCATTTGGCCGCTGTTGGGCTTTGCTGCCTTTTTGAGCCTGAATTTGGGCATAGTTAATCTTTTGCCTATTCCTGCTTTGGATGGTGGACACTTTATTATGCTGGTGCTGGAGGCCCTGCGAGGCAAGCCTATGAAGCCAGTAGTTATGTACTATATTCAGGTAACAGGCGTTGTAATTCTTGTTAGCTTGATGCTATTTACCACATTTAATGATCTGACCAAATAGGAAGTGACAGATAAAAATGATAGATCGGAAAAAGACCAGAAGAATATATATTGGCAATGTGGCCATTGGTGATGGAGCACCGATTTCTGTTCAGTCTATGACCAATACCAAAACTACTGATACAGAGGCTACTGTAGCTCAGATTAATGCTTTGCAGGCTGCTGGCTGTGATATTGTTCGCCTGGCTGTGCCAGATATGGAGGCAGCTCAAAATCTTGGCAATATTATAGCCAAGGTAAAGGTGCCATTGGTGGCAGATATTCATTTTGATTATCGTTTGGCTTTAGAGGCTATTAATCAGGGGATTTCCGCTCTGAGATTGAATCCGGGGAATATTGGCAGTGAGGAACGGGTAAGGGCTGTGGTTAAAGAGGCCAAGGCTCATCATATTCCTATTCGCATCGGTGTCAATGCTGGTTCTCTGGACAGGACTCTCCTGGAGAAATACGGCGGTGTTACGGCAGAGGCTTTGGTAGAATCTGCCCTGCAGCATGTTAGGATTTTGGAACAGCAGGGGTTCTATGATATGAAAATATCCTTGAAGGCTCATGATGTACCTTTGACCTTGGAGGCATATCAGCTTATGTCTGAAAAGGTGGATTATCCTTTGCACTTGGGTATTACTGAAGCAGGCACAGCCCGTACAGGCATGATAAAATCTGCTGTAGGCATTGGAGCCTTGCTGGCTCAGGGCATTGGTGACACCTTCCGTATCTCCCTGACAGGCGATCCTGTGGTGGAGGTAAAGGTAGCCAACGAAATACTGAAATCCTTGGGAATGAGGGAGTATGGCCCTACCTTGATTTCCTGTCCTACCTGTGGACGTACCTGTATAGATTTGGCCGGTATTGCTGAGCAGGTTGAGGAAAGATTATCTAATATAAAAGAACCTATTTCCGTAGCCGTTATGGGCTGTGTGGTTAATGGCCCAGGAGAGGCTAGGGGAGCTGATGTGGGCATTGCCGGTGGCAATGGTGTTGGCCTGGTATTCCGCAAGGGAGAAATCATCCGCAAGGTGGATGAAAATGAGCTTGTGGATGAGCTTTTCAAGGAAATAGATGCTATTCTGGTTGAGGAGGAAAAATAAAATTGCGTACAACTAATCTTTATGCACCAACTTTGAGAGAAACTCCTGCTGAGGCAGAGGTAAGAAGCCATCAGCTCATGCTGCGGGCTGGTATGATCCGCAAGGCTGCGGGAGGTCTGTATAGCTATTTGCCTTTGGCTTGGCGCACCATCAAAAAGATAGAGGAGATTATCCGTGAGGAAATGGATAATGCTGGTGGGCAGGAAATTTCTATGCCAATTCTCCAGCCAGCTGAAATCTGGCAGGAAAGCGGCCGCTGGCTTGTATATGGTGCAGAGATGGTAAGAGTTACTGACCGTCATGGTCGTCAGTTCTGCCTGGGCCCTACCCATGAGGAAATGGTTACTACTCTGGTGCGCGATGAGGTTCGCTCCTACAAGCAGCTTCCTCTGATGCTGTATCAGATTCAGAACAAATACCGTGATGAGATTCGTCCTCGCTTTGGCCTGATGCGGGGTAGAGAATTTATTATGAAGGATCTCTATTCCTTTGATAAGGATGAAGAGGGTATGAATGAGTCCTACAAGAAGATGTATGATGCTTATACTAATATCTACACTCGCATGGGCTTGAATTTCCGTCCTGTTGAGGCTGATAACGGCGCTATTGGCGGCGGTCATTCCCATGAGTTTACCGTTTTGGCTGAGGCTGGCGAGTCCAGCATTGCTTATTGCGATACATGTGACTATGCAGCCAGCGATGAAAAGGCAGAGCTGAAGGTTATCAAGGCTGCTGAGGAGGAAATCCTGCCTCTGGAGAAGAGGGAAACTCCTGATTGCTCTACCATTGAAATGGTGGCTGAATATCTGGGCTTGCCTATGGAAAAGTGCATTAAGGCTGTGGCCTTCCAGACAGATACTGACGAAGTGGTGCTGTGCTTTGTGCGTGGTGACCACGAGGTAAATGACGTAAAGGTTATTAATCTGGTGGAGGGCGCTCTGGAGCTGCGTATGGCTGAGGATGATGCTATTCGTGCCGTTGGTGGCTGTCCTGGCTTTATGAGCCCTATTGGCATCAAGGAAGGCACCAAGATTATTGTAGACCATACTGTTATGGAAATGTACAATGGCTGTGCTGGTGCTAACGAAAAGGATGTTCATTACATCAATGTAAATCCAAAGCGTGATTTCAAGGATGTAGTAGTAGCTGATATTCGCATGGTGCAGGAGGGCGATTGCTGCCCACACTGCAATGGTCATATGAAGATGACCAGAGGTATTGAGGCTGGCCAGGTATTTACTTTGGGCACCAAGTATTCTGAGGCGCTCCATGCTACCTTCCTGGATGAAAATGGCCGGGAGAAGCCTATGATGATGGGCTGCTATGGCATTGGCGTAGGCCGTACTATGGCTGCTGCTATTGAGCAGAATAATGACGAAAACGGTATTATCTGGCCAAAGGCTATTGCTCCATTTGAGGTTGTAGTAGTACCAGTTAACGGCAAGAATGCTCAGCAGCTGGAGCTGGCAGAAAAAGTATACAAGGAGCTGAAGACTGCCGGCGTGGATGCTTTGCTGGATGATCGCAAGGATAGAGCCGGTGTTAAGTTCAAGGATGCAGATCTGATTGGCTATCCTATTCGTATCACTGTTGGTCCAAAGACAGTGGAGGAGGATGTACTGGAGCTGAAGGTTCGCCGTACTGGTGAGACTGTTACTGTTTCTGTTGGTGAGGCTGCAGGTAAGACTGTAGAGATGCTGGCTGACCTTTGATAATTTTTCCTGTGGATAAGTTAAAATCCCATGTGCTGACTCCAGATAAAAAATTATCTGTCAAGAACTTTTACTTGACAAAGCATTAGGGGATAGATATAATTATCATCAGTGCCGCAAAACTACAATTATGCCCATAATTATTTTTGTGGTGGAAATATTAATGAGGTTGATACTTTTATGAAAATAAATATCTCCGATTTAGAAGATCGTTTGGGTGAGGCAGTGCCCTTTGAGTTTGTAACCAATGCTCAGGAGCTGGATGCCCAGACAGAGACATATTCCTTTGAGGGTGATATTATCATCAAGGGAGAATATGTAAATACTGGGCGCTGTTACCGGTTTACTGGTAGTATTTCCTGTACCAAATCCTTTGTTTGTGACCGTTGCTTGGAGCCATCTACGCTACAGCAGGTTCACGAGTTTAGTGAGGAGTTTCAGCGGGGCAGTGAGCCAGCAAAAAATGGTGAAAAAACCAGAATAGTGAATTATTTTAGTGGAGATGTGATAGATTTGGCCCCTGTGATGCGGGATGTGCTTCTGTCAGATCAACCATTGAATAATATATGCAACGCTGATTGTCGCGGTTTGTGCCTGAAGTGCGGTGCCAACCTCAATCATGGCGATTGTGGCTGTGACCGTACTGTTATTGACCCAAGACTGGCGGCATTGCAGCAATTATTAAAGCCGTAAGATTCCTAGCCCAGGCTATTGGGATACAAGGCAAATAAATAATTCAATTTTACAGAGAATTTAAGGAGGTGTATCCTGAAATGGCAGTACCTAAGCGTAAGATGTCCAAGGCTCGTCGTGATTCCCGTCGTGCTAATTGGAAGCTGGAAGTTCCTGGTTACGTAGCATGTCCACAGTGCCACGAGCCAAAGTTGCCTCATCATGTTTGCACAGAGTGTGGTTACTATGATGGCAAGGAAGTTGTTTCCGCAGCTGAATAATTGAGTAATATGAGCAGATTTCCGCTTTTGGGATGGAAATTCTGCTCATTTTACTTTGTTTTGATAAAGAGTCTTTGTTAATATTGTGATTGATTTAATTATAGATAAAGCCGTAAGCCATAGGTAAAAAATACTGTACTTAGCAGATGATTTTTATTATAATGGTTTTAAAGGTGATATGTAGTCTATAGACTATTTTTCAGATTTTGTATTTTAGGGCTTGCCTTTTTTTGCATAATTTTGTATAATTGCAATCAAGTTATATGAGCTGGTACTAATTTCTAAAAATGACATATGGGGGTAAACTGCTTCCCACATGTCGTGTTTTTATGTACAGGTGAAAAAGATGGCAAGATTGAGAAAAAAAGAAAGACATGAAATTCTGGTACGTCAGGTACAGGACAAGCCTTTCCTGACGGACGAGGAGCTGGCAGGGCTGTTCGGAGTCAGCATACAGACCATCCGCCTGGATCGGATGGAGCTGGGAATTCCCGAGGTACGGGAGCGTATCCGGCAGGTAGCCGAAAAAGCCCAGAATAATATAACAGCTCTGGAAAAGACGGAAGTGGTAGGGGATGTTATTGACTTGGAGAGAGGTCATTCCGGCATATCACTGTTGAAGATAACCGAGGATATGGTATTTGCCAGAAACAAGATTGCCAAGGGGCATTATATATTTTCCCAGGCGAATTCTCTGGCTTTGGCCCTTATAGATTCCCCGCTGGCCGTTACAGGTGTAGCCAATATAAAGTATAAGGTTCCTGTGAAGGTAGGGGAGATGCTGATAGCCAAGGCTGAGGTAATCAAGCAAAGAAGTAACAAATTCTTTGTCTGGGTTAAGACCAGAAATGAAAAGCAGGAGGTTTTTCGTGCTAAGTTCATTATGGTATCGCTGGCAGAGGTGAATTAGGAGGCTTTTTTGTGAGGATTGCAGTTGATGCAATGGGAGGCGATTATGCACCTGGGCAGATTGTGCTAGGGGCGATAGAGGCCGTCCACAAATATGAAGAATGTGAAATAGTTTTGGTTGGCGATGAGGAGAAGATTCAGGCTGAGCTGGACAAAAACGGCATCAAAGATGAGCCTAGATTAATTGTACAGCATGCCAGTCAGGCTATAGAGATGGGTGAGCATCCCGTGGAGGCCATCCGTCATAAAAAGGATGCCAGCTTGGTAGTAGCTACCAAATTGGTTAAGACTGGTGACTGTGATGGCGTTGTGTCAGCAGGCAGCACCGGAGCTGCTACTGTAGCAGCCAAGATGTTTCTAAAGATGATTAAGGGCATTGATCGACCATCTATTGCGACCCCTTTGCCCTCCACTCATGGTGTAGCCCTGCTTTTGGATTCAGGTGCTATTGTGGATTCCAAACCTAGGGATCTGACTGAAATGGCCATGATGGGTTCCATCTTTAGTAAATATGTTTATGGCTTGGAGAATCCTACTGTTGGTTTGTTGAATATCGGCGAGGAGGAAACCAAGGGCAATAAGAAGGTTCAGGCCACCTATCCTATGCTGAAGCAGGCCAAGGATGTGAATTTTATCGGCAATATTGAGGGCCGTGATATTCCCACTGGCAAGGCAGATGTTGTAATTTGTGATGGATTTGTTGGCAATATTGTGCTAAAATTTGCAGAAGGGTTGGCTGTAACTTTGTTCCAGCTAATCAAGGATGCAATTAAACAAGGAGGCATTTTTGCCAAGCTAGGTGCAGTGCTGGTTATGCCTGCATTGAAGAAGCTAGGCAAGCGACTAGATGTTTCCGAATATGGCGGTGCACCACTTTTGGGTGTTAACGGCTGTTGTATTATATGTCATGGTTCTTCCAACGCTAAGGCTATATGCAGCGCTATCGGTGTTGCTATAGAGTGCGTAAGGAATGATGTTACGGGGCATATCCGTGACAGTATCGCAGAGGAGGAGTTGCTAGCGAATGACAGCGAAACTTTGTAATGCAGGTATTTTGGGAACTGGCTTTTATGTTCCTGAGAAAATAATGACCAATGCAGATCTGGAGAAGATTGTAGAAACCAGTGATGAATGGATTGTAGAAAGAACTGGTATCAAGGAGCGTCGTATAGCTGAGGATAATCAGCCTATGTCTGATCTGGCGCTGAGAGCAGCTAAGGATGCTTTGGCTGATGCCGGTGTAGCTGCTGAGGATTTGGATTTAATCATTGTGGCTACCTTGACTTCTGATAGAATTATTCCGTCTACTGCGTGTATGATTCAGAATCTTTTAGGGGCCAAGCATGCGGCAGCCTTTGATTTGTCTGCAGCCTGCTCCGGATTTGCTTATGCTGCCAGTGTGGCAGCCCAGTTTATTGAGACTGGTGCCTACAAGAAGGCGCTGGTAATTGGTGCAGAGACTCTTTCCAAGTACATTAACTGGGAAGATCGTAATACCTGCGTATTATTTGGTGATGGTGCTGGTGCAGCTGTACTGGGACAGGTTGAGGAAGGCTACGGCATTCTTAGCTTTGATCTGGGCAGTGATGGTTCCGGCGGAGATGCCATCCAGATTCCTTCCAGTGGCAGCTTGATGCCTGTTAGCAAGGAGTCCATTGATCAGAAGCTAAATCTGATTCACATGAATGGCCGGGATGTATTCAAATTTGCTGTTAAGGCAATGGGCAAGACCGTCAAAAATTCTTTGGCAAAGATTGATATGCCACAGGAGAAGATTGACTGGCTGGTGCCTCATCAGGCTAATATCCGCATTATTGAATCTGCAGCCAAGCGTTTATCCATGCCTATGGACAAGGTAATTGTGAATATTCACAAGTATGGTAATATGTCAGCGGCATGTATTCCTATTGCACTAGCAGAGGCAGCTGCAGCTAAGCGGTTTAAAAAGGGAGACATCATAGCACTGTCTGGTTTTGGTGCAGGCTTGACATGGGCCTCCTGCATTATCAGATGGTCTAAGGAGGATTAAGATGTTTGAACAAAATCCAATATGTAAATTATTAAATATTAAATATCCTATATTCCAGGGCGGTATGGCCTGGATTGGTACTGCTGAGCTGGCATCCGCTGTATCCAATGCTGGCGGCCTTGGTATTATTGGTGCTGGCCATATGCCTCCTGATCTGCTGCGGGCAGAGATTCAGAAGGCTAAGAAATGGACTGACAAGCCATTTGGCGTAAACATCATGCTGATGTCTCCTTTTGTCAAAGAGGTTATGGAGGTAGTAATTGATGAGCGTGTAGCCGTAGTTACTACTGGTGCAGGCAATCCTGCTGAGTATCTGCCAGCTCTGAAGGAAGTAGGTACCAAGGTTATTCCTGTAGTAGCTTCTGTTGCCTTGGCTAAGCGTTTGGTGCGTTCTGGCGTAGATGCTGTTATTGCTGAGGGTACTGAGTCTGGCGGCCATGTAGGTGAGATTACTACTATGGCTTTGATTCCACAGGTAGTAGATGCTGTAGATGTACCTGTTATTGGTGCTGGCGGTATTGGTGATTCCCGTGGTATTATGGCAGCCTTTGCTTTGGGTGCCTCTGCTGTACAGATGGGCTCCCGCTTTGTAGTATCAGAGGAGTGTATTGCTCATCCAAACTACAAGAATTTGGTTTTGAAGGCCAAGGATCGTTCTACTGTTGTTACCGGCCGTTCTACAGGGCATCCTGTTCGCGTTTTGGCTAATAAGATGACTCGTGAGTATGCAGAAATGGAAAGCCACAATGCTTCCGTAGAAGAGCTGGAGAAATTTGGCGCTGGCCGTTTGAATCTGGCTACCCATAAGGGTGATGTGGAGAATGGTTCTGTTATGATTGGTCAGATTAGCGGTATGTTCCATGAGATTAAGCCAGTTGCTACCATTATTGAGGAGCTGGTTGGCGGCATTCCAGCCGTAGGTGAAAGAGTTCACAATACATTAAAGTAATTTTTCTATAGATTACCAATTATCATAAGGGAGTGCTTTTAGGGATTATAGCTCCCGGCCTATCTTTGAGGGTAGGTTGATGTAATAAGAAAGAGGTAAAAATGAGTAAATTAGCTTTTGTATTCCCAGGACAGGGTGCACAGAAGGTTGGCATGGGTAAGGATTTCTATGACAACTATGATGTGGCAAAGAAGATGTTCAAGGAGGCCGATGAGGCTCTTGGCTATTCCATCATGAAGATGTGCTTTGATGGGCCTGAGGAGGACCTGAAGCTGACTGCTAATACTCAGCCAGCTATTTTGACCATTAGCTGCATTGCCAATGAGATTTTGAAAGAAAATGGCATTCAGCCAGAGATTACTGGTGGTCATAGCTTGGGTGAATATTCTGCTCTGGTGGCAGCTGGCGTTTTGAACTTCCAGGATGCAGTTGCTCTGGTACACAAGAGAGGATCCTATATGCAGGAGGCTGTACCTGTAGGAGAGGGCGGCATGGCTGCTATTATCGGTGTGGATCGTGATAAGATTGTAGAGGTTTGTCAGCAGGTTTCTGCTGAGAGCCCTGTTCAGGCTGTAAACTTTAATTGCCCTGGTCAGATCGTTATTGCTGGTGCTACCAAGGGTGTAGAGCTAGCTGTAGAGGAGCTGAAAGCAGCAGGTGCTAAGAAGGCTGTTATCCTGCCAGTAAGTGCTCCATTCCATAGTACCCTTATGAAGCCTGCTGCTGAGAAGCTGGCTGTAGAGCTGGATAAGGTTACCATTTCCGATGCTAAGATTCCTGTAGTAGCCAATGTAAGTGCTGAGATTCTTACCAAGGCTGAGGATATCAAGGCTAGCTTGGTAGCTCAGGCTGCCAGCCCTGTACTGTGGGAGGACTGTGTAGCCCGCATGAAGGAGTTTGGTGCTGACGTACTGTTAGAGGCAGGCCCTGGCAAGACTCTTTGCGGTTTTAACCGTCGTATTGACAAGACAATTACCAGTCTTAATGTGGAAGATGTAGCTTCTTTGGAAAAATCTCTTGACTATTTCAAGGAGGTTCGCTAATATGCTTTTAGAGGGTAAAGTTGCGCTGGTAACAGGAGCCTCTCGTGGTATAGGACGAGCCATTGCTTTGCGCCTAGCTCAGGAGGGTGCTGCTGTAGCTATTAACTATGCAGGTAATACTGCTGCTGCCGAAGAGGTAAAATCTATGATTGAGGCTCAGGGTGGCAAAGCGATTATTGTTCAGGCTGATGTATCTGATGGCCAGGCTGTAGATGCTATGATTAAAACCGTAGTAGATGAATTAGGCGGCTTAGATATTTTGGTGAACAATGCAGGCATTACCAGAGATAATCTGCTGATGCGGATGAAGGAAGAGGATTGGGATGCTGTTCTCAATACTAATCTGAAGAGCGCATATTATTGCACCAAGGCTGTAACCAAGCTGATGATGAAGAAGCGTTATGGCCGTATTGTAAATATGACTTCTGTAGTTGGTCTTACTGGCAATATCAGCCAGGCCAATTACGCAGCTGCCAAGGCAGGACTGATAGGATTCTCCAAGTCCATGGCCAAGGAGCTGTCCAGCCGTGGTATTACTGTGAATATGGTAGCACCAGGCTTTATCGAAACCGACATGACTGCTGTTCTTTCCGACAAGGTAAAGGAGGCTATGGTGGCAGGTATTCCTATGGGACGTCCTGGTAAGCCAGAGGATGTAGCTAATGCAGTATTGTTCCTGGTTTCTGATTGTGCATCTTATGTTACTGGTCAGGTCATCAACGTTGATGGTGGCATGGTTATGTAATAAAAGATATATAGAGATCTGTTAAGAGGAGGTGAAACACACATGTCTACTTTTGAGAAAGTAAGAGATATCGTAGTTGATCAGTTGGGCGTTGAGCCAGACGAGGTTGCTATCGAGTCTACCTTTATTGATGACCTGGGTGCTGATTCCCTGGATATCGTAGAGCTCATTATGGCCTTCGAGGAGGAGTTCGGTATCGAGATTCCTGATGAGGCTGCAGAGAAGATTAAGACCGTTCAGGACGTTGTTTCCTACATTGACCAGAACAAATAATTAGTGTCTTACCTTTGGGAAAGTCCCGTGATGTATTTCGCGGGATTTTCTGACAAAGGCAAGTGGCCTAAGAATGGAGGAATAAGTTTGAAGCTTCCTGAACTAAAAATTGGTACTAAGATTGCAAGGGTTCCAATTATGCAAGGTGGTATGGCTATTCGTTTGTCCACTGGTGCTTTGGCTGCTGCTGTGGCTAATCAGGGCGGAATAGGCTTGATTGCGGCCTCTGGCATGACACCACAGGAACTCCGTTATGAAATCAGGATGGCTCGGTCACTGTCCAAGGGTGTTATTGGTATCAACATCATGTTTGCGGCAAAGAAGTTTGCCGAAATGGTTAATACAGCCATTGATGAGGGTATCGACCTGGTAGTGGCAGGTGCAGGCTTTTCAAGGGATATTTTTGCCTTGGGCAAGGCTTCCGGTACGCCGGTGGTTCCAATTGTATCATCAGTAAAATTAGCGAAAATTTCTCAGCGTCTTGGCGCGGCTGCCATTGTGGTAGAGGGCAAGGAGGCAGGAGGACATCTAGGCACTGACCAGTCTATCAAGGAGATTATTCCTGATATTGTGGCAGCTGTGGATATTCCTGTTATTGCTGCCGGTGGCATTTTGCATGGTCAGGATATTGCTGATTTAATAAACATGGGTGTAAGCGGTGTCCAGATGGGCTCTCGTTTTGCCGCTAGTGTAGAGGCTAATAGCGCCCCTGCCTTAAAGAATTTTTATCTCAAGGCTAAGCCAGAGGATGTAGTGGTTATCCACAGCCCTGTAGGTTTGCCTGGACGTGCAGTTCGTAATCCATGGGCCGAGCGCATCATGGAAGGTCCTGTACCGCCAACTAAGTGTGACAACTGTCTCAAGGCCTGCAAGCATAATTTCTGTATTATCCGTGCTCTGAGCCGTGCTCAGCAGGGTGATGTGGAAACAGGTCTTGTATTTACCGGCGAGTATCTGCCTACAATCGATAGGATTTTGACTGTGGAGGAAATCTTCCAGCAGCTTCAGGCAGAGCTGGCAGCTATTTAATTTGAATAAATTGAGAGGTGTTATTTTTGTCTAATCGCGTTGTTATTACCGGTCTGGGTGTTGTAAGCCCTGTAGGTATCGGCAAAGAGGCATTCTGGGATTCCATGATGTCCGGAAAAAATGGTATTGATAAAATTACCCGCTTCGATGCAGCAGAGTACAAGGCACAGATTGCCGGCGAGGTTAAGGATTTTGACCCAGCCGATTATATGGACAAGAAAGAATCCAAGCGTATTGATCGTTATGCTCAGTTTGCTATGGCAGCAGCCAAGCTGGCTGTTGAGGATGCCAAGCTGGATCTGGAGCAGGAAAATCTGGAGAGAATTGGTACTTTTGTAGGCAGCGGTATTGGCGGCATTGAGACTATGCATGGCCAGTATGAGAAGCTGTTTGACAAGGGACCTTCCCGTATCAGCCCATTCTTCATTCCAATGATGATTGGCAATATGGCTGCTGGCCATGTATCCATTGCATTTGGCTTGAAGGGACCAAGCAGCTGTGTTGTAACCGCCTGTGCTACTGGCACCAATAATATTGGTGATGCTTTCCGTGTATTGCAGCGTGGTGATGCAGATGTAATGCTGGCAGGTGGTACTGAGGCAAGTATTTCTCCTGCTGCTGTAGCAGGCTTCTGTGCTATGAAGGCTTTGTGCATGGACCACAATGATGATCCAGCTCATGCTTCTCGTCCATTTGATGCTAACCGCAGTGGTTTTGTTATGGGTGAGGGCTCTGGTATTGTTGTCTTGGAGACTTTGGAGCATGCTGAGAAGCGTGGTGCTCATATCTATGCAGAGGTTGTAGGCTATGGTTCTAACTCTGATGCATATCATATTACCAGCCCAGCTCCTCATGGTGAGCTACAGGCTAAGTGCATGGCTTTGGCCTTGAAGGATGCAGGCTTGGAGCCAGCAGAGGTTGATTATGTAAATGCTCATGGTACCTCCACTCATCTGAATGATCAGGGTGAGACCGAGGCTATCAAGACTGTATGGGGCGAGGCTGCTAAGGATGTATCCGTAAGCTCCATTAAGTCCATGACTGGTCACCTGCTGGGGGCTGCTGGTGGTGTAGAGGCTATTGCTACTGCTTTGGCTGTAGAGAATGATATGCTGCCTCCTACTATTAACTATGAGACTCCAGATGAGGGCCTGGATTTGGATTATGTACCAAATAAGGCTAAGGCCAAGACTGTTCGTGCTGCTATTTCCAATAACTTTGGTTTCGGCGGTCACAATGCTTGTCTGGTTCTGAAGAAATACGCAAAATAATTGAATATAAGGAAATGAATTAGAGTTGAAGTGTTTTATTATGAATGATCGAGTAAATGATCGGATTACAGCTGAACGCCGTCGTCGTTTGGAGGAACTATCCAGACGATTGGGAGTGAATTTTCGGCACATCGGCTGGCTACATCAGGCCTTGACCCATACCTCTTATGCTAATGAGGCTAGAACCAAGGTACAGCATAATGAGCGCTTGGAATTCTTGGGAGATGCGGTGCTGGAGCTTGCTATCAGCACCTATCTCTTCAATCATTTTCCTGGACTTCCTGAGGGTGATCTGACAAAGGCCAGGGCAGCGGTGGTATGTGAAGTCAGCCTGTCCAGCAGGGCAGCGGAGCTGCATTTGGGAGATTACCTGTTGTTAGGACATGGAGAGCAGACATCCGGTGGACGTAGGCGGTCATCTATTCTGGAGGATGCCTTTGAATCTGTAATTGGTGCTATCTACATGGATCAGGGCTGGGAAAAGGCTCAGAGCTATGTATTGAGACAGTTGGAAGATCATCTCAACAAGGTTGAGGATGGCAGCACCAAGGTCAGGGATTACAAGACCATGCTGCAGGAGTTGGTACAGCGCAAGGCAGATTGTCATGTAGTATATGAGCTTTTGTGTGCCAGCGGGCCTGATCATGCCAAGGTGTTTGAATTTGCTGTGAAGCTTAATAACGAAGTTTTAGGAACAGGTAAGGGTCCAAGTAAAAAGGCGGCTGAACAACAGGCAGCTCGCCAAGCTTTAGAAATTTTGAATAAACGTATAAAAAAAGAAGCATAATTGCTTCTTTTTTTGTATAATGAAATAAATTGATATTTTAGAGAAGCTGACAGTGGAAAAGGTTTCTCTTTAGTGAAGATGATTGGGAGCGATGTATATGAAGAAATTGATTATGCTGGGAACTGGCAATGCTATGGTAACAAAGATTTTTAATACCTGTTTTCTGATTGAACTGCCTGATGGAGAGCTGTTTATGACTGATGCTGGCGGTGGTAATGGCATTTTGCGCCAGATGGAGCAGGCTGGGGCAGATTATAGCCGGATTCACCATATGTTTGTTACCCACGGTCATACAGATCATATTCTAGGTGTAGTGTGGATGATTCGCAAAATTGCATCTCTGATGAATGGCGGCAAATATGAGGGACAGTTGCATATTTATTGTCATGATGTAGTGGCGGATATGTTGAATACCATGTGTACCATGATGTTGAAGAAAAAGGATTTGGCTAATGTAGGCAGGGATATTCTTATTCACGAAGTAAGGGATGGCCAGGTGGTGGAGCTGCCACAGCTGAAGCTGACAGCCTTTGATATTTTCTCCACCAAGGCCAAGCAGTTTGGCTATCGCATGGAATTTGTGGATGATGGTCAGGTGCTGACCTGCTTGGGAGATGAGCCTTATAATCCTAAATGCATTCAATATGCCCAGGGAGTGGATTGGCTTCTTTCTGAGGCCTTCTGCAAATACGGTGATAGAGACAGATTCAAGCCTTATGAGAAAAATCACAGTACCTCTAAAGAGGCCGGTGAGCTGGCTCAGGAGCTGGGAGTAAAAAATGTGGTGCTTTATCATACTGAGGATAAAACCTTGGCTACTCGCAAGGAAGAATATGGGACAGAATGTAGCAAATATTTCCAAGGCAATGTTTATGTACCAGAGGATTTAGAAGTTATTAATTTAGGTTAAGCCTTTGAGATTTTATGTCTTGCGTGGAATTGGAAGGTAATTTGTATCTTTCAAGGTTTTTTCATAATAAATACGTATACTATACCGTGGTTTCATGAATCCCATATATTATGTTGACTTTTACTATTGGCGAATGTATCATGTATGGGGATGTATGTTTTATTTTATATTGGATATATATTAATTGGGAGGTAGGTAGATTTGTTATCTAAGAAAGGAAAACTGATAGTAGGAGCAGTTATTGCCATAGCTGTCATTGCTGCAGTTGTAATGTTTAGTGGCATGGGAGGCCAGCAGGCTAAGAAAATGGCTGGCGGCGCTCAGGTAAAGGCCATGAATGTGCTGGTGCAGGATACCCCATTGGAGCTGGCATACGCTGGATCTGTTAAGGGTAAGAATGAGGTTAAGGTACAGGCCAGAGTATCTGGTACAGTTACTGCAAAATATGTTAAGGGTGGTCAGTATGTCAGTGCTGGACAGCCTCTGTACAAGATTGATGATCGTACCTATAGAGCCGCTCTATTGCAGGCTCAGGCCAATCTGGCTCAGGCTCAGGCTACCTATAACAACAGCTTGATTGATTTGCAGCGCAATGAGCAGCTGCTGGCATCTGCTGCGGTTTCCGAGCAGACTGTTACCACTATGCGGGCTCAGGCAGAGGCTCAGCAGGCCAATGTTAATGCTATGGCTGCCCTGGTAGAGCAGGCTCAGAAGAATGTGGATGATACTGTAGTTTATGCCCCTATGAGCGGCAAGCTGGCTGTTGACGATGTGGCTGAGGGCACCTATGCTGCAGCAGGTAATACTGTGCTAGTAACCATTGGCTCCAGCAACCCTGTATTTGTTCAGTTCAGTATCAGTGAAAGTGAATATTTGAAGTATGTAGGGGCTAATGTTACCCCAGGCAATGCTTTGCCAAGCAAGTCTGTACGTATTGAGCTAAGTGATGGCTCTGAATATCCTGTAGATGGTCATATTGTGGAGGTTGACCGTGCTATGCAGGATAATTCTGGTTCCCTGATTGTCAAGGCCCAGTTCGATAATCCAAATGGTATTTTGGTACCAGGTATGTTTGCTAGAGCCAAGCTGGTAGGTGATACTCTGCACAACGCCAAGCTGGTGCCTGAGAGAGCTGTTCAGCAGCTGCTGGGCAAGTCCTTTGTTATGATTGTAGGAGAGGATGGTAAGTCCAAGGCTGTTAATGTGGAGCTAGGTACCAAGGTAGGCAGCTATTATGTTGTCAACAGTGGTCTTACTGGCAATGAGCAGGTAGTGGTAGAGGGTCTTACCTCCTTGACTGAGGGTATGGACATGAATGTTACCACTGTAACACCTGAGGATATGGGCTTCTCTCTGACTGAAAGCAATTTGTAAGGAGGCGTCCACTTGTCTAAGTTTTTTATACATAGACCGATATTTGCAATCGTTATCTCTTTGCTGATTGTTATTATCGGTGTATTGGCGGCAGTTCAGCTGCCAATCGCACAGTACCCTCAGATTTCACCACCGACAATTTCTGTAAGCACTACCTATGTAGGTGCTAATGCCAAAACTGTAAATGAGACAGTAGCTCAGGTTATTGAGCAGCAGGTAAATGGTACTCAGGGTATGGACTATATGTCCTCTACCGCAGCAGATTCCGGTCGTTATAGTTTGAGTGTTGTTTTTGATTTGGCCACCGATGGCGATATGGACTCCGTAAAGGTGCAGAACAATGTTGCCATTGCCAATGCCAGTCTGCCAGATTCTGTTAAAAACAGTGGTGTTGTTACCAGCAAATCTTCCAGCGATATGGCTTTGATGATTGCCATGTACTCACCAAATAAGACCTATGACAGAGTATGGATGAAAACCTATGCAGATATTTATCTGCTGGACAAAATTAAGCGTGTTAGCGGTGTAGGTTCTGTACAGGTATTTGGTGCGGATCATTCCATGCGAATCTGGGTAAATCCTGCCAAGATGGCAGAGCTGAACATTACTTCCTCTGACATTGTAGCTGCTATTAATGAGCAGAATGTGCAGGCACCTGCTGGTACTGTAGGTGCTCCGCCTTTGGCAGAAAGCCAGGAGAAGCAGGCCACTGGTAAAATTGATGGTCGTTTGACTACACCAGAGGAATTTGGCAATATTATTATCAGGGCTTCCAACGATGGACAGTATGTCCGCATTAAGGATATTGCCAGAGTAGAAACTGGCGCCAAGGACTATAACTTTGGTACCACCTACAACAATATGGAAGCTGTAGGCTTTGGTATTCAGCTGACCAGTGATGCCAATGCCATGACCACTGTAGCCGAGGTTAAAGAAATTATTGAAGAAGCCCAGAAGGACTTCCCACCAGATTTACGGGCTGACGAGATTGTAGATAGCACCAAGTTTATTCGTGCTTCTATTACCGAGGTTGTGGAAACCTTTGTTGAGGCTCTGTTGCTGGTTGTGCTGGTAGTATTTATCTTCCTGCAAAATTGGCGGGCAACCTTGATTCCGCTGTTGGCCGTACCGGTATCCTTGATTGGTACCTTTATTGCCTTTACTTTCCTAGGCTTCTCCATCAACACTCTGACTCTGTTTGCCATGGTATTGGCTATCGGTCTGGTAGTTGACGATGCCATTGTAGTTATCGAGAATGTAGAAGCTCACATGGAAAGGGGCTTGAATCCTGTGGATGCTACTGAGCGTGCTATGGATGAGGTACAGGGCCCTGTAGTAGCCATTGCCTTTGTACTGGCTGCAGTATTTATACCAGTTGCCTTCCTGGGTGGTATGATGGGTGTGCTGTATCGTCAGTTTGCCTTGACCATTGCTATTTCTATGGCATTGTCAGCCTTTGTGGCTTTGACCTTGACTCCTGCTCTGTGTGCCACTATTCTGAAGCCTCATACCAAGGAGGATGAGGAAGGACTGCTGGGCAGATTCTTCTGTAAATTCAATGAAGTCTTTAATGTAGCTCGCCTGAAATATCAGGGTGTGGTGGGCTGGTTTATTGGCCATATCAAGGTAGCCGTAGTGTTCATTGTCATTGTCTGCGGTTTGACTGCTTTGTTGTACAAGATTGTTCCTTCTACCTTTGTACCTAATGAGGATCAGGGTTACTATGCTGTAGCTGTTAATTTGCCAGAGGGTGCTTCCCTGAACCAGACAGAAAAGGTTATTGAGAAACTGTCTGGTGCTGTGCAGCAGGTGGATGGCGTTGAGAGTGTTCTGGGTATTCCTGGCTTTGATATTATGGCCTTTAGTGGTAAGTCCAGTGCAGGTGCTATGTTTGTAGGCCTGAATGGCTGGGAGGACAGAACTACAGCCGAAAACCAGATTAATGCCATTATTAACAAAACCTTTGGCGTTGGTGCCCAGGTAGCACCAGAGGCTAGAGTAATTGCCTTTAATATGCCTGCTTTGCCTGGCTTGGGTACCGTAGGCGGTTGGCAGATGGAGCTGCAGGATTTGTCCGGTCATACAGATGAAGAGCTGGATCAGGTGACCAAGAAAATTTTGGCTGCGGCCAATCAGCGGCCTGAGCTGCAGGGTGTGCGTTCCACCTTCTCCATTAATTCTCCTGTTTATCAGTACGATATTGATCGAGAAAAGGTTAAGGCTATGGGTGTCAGCATGTCAGATGTATTTACAGCCATGCAGATTTTCTATGGTGGCAGCCAGGTAAATGACTATAATGAATTTGGTCGTACATTCAAGGTAATGGTGCAGGCAGACGAAAGCTTCCGCAGCAGTGTGGATGGTATGCGCTTTATGTATGTTCGCAGCAAAACCGGTCAGAATGTACCTCTTGATTCCCTGTTGAAGCCAAGAGAGACAACTGGTGCCAGCACCATCAGCCGCTTTAACGGTTCCCGATCCATCAGCATTCAGGGTAATGCTGGTAACGGTTATTCCTCTGGTCAGGCTATGGCTGCTATTGAGGAAGTAGTTAAAGAGATAGCAACTGATGGCTATGGCATTGAATGGTCAGGTCAGGCTCGTGAGGAGAAAAAGAGCAGCAGCTCTACAACTCAGGTATTGGCCTTGGCACTGGTCTTTGTATTCCTGTGCTTGGCAGCTCTCTACGAAAGCTGGAGCGTACCGTTTGCGGTATTGCTTTCTGTACCTGTAGGTGTTTTTGGTGCCTTGTTCTCAGAGTATTTCATGTCCATTGTGGAGGCTCTGGATGGCGTGCCAAATGCTGGTCTGCAGAACAGTGTATACATGCAGATTGGTGTTATTATGATTATCGGCTTGGCGGCTAAAAATGCAATACTGATTGTAGAGTTTGCCAAGATTCGAGTAGATGTAGGCATGAATCCATTGAAGGCGGCTATTGAGGCGGCAGGCTTGCGTTTGCGTCCAATCCTCATGACCTCCTTTGCCTTTATTATCGGCTGTCTGCCACTGGCTACAGCCACTGGCGCTGGTGCTGCATCCCGTAATGGTATGGGCGTGGCAGTAGTAGGCGGTATGCTCTTTGCTACAGGCTTGGCTATATTCATAATTCCGGCTTTCTATGTAATGACGGAATATATCGCCAAATCCTTGGGTATCCGAAAAACGGAAAAGAAAAAGACCTCCAAGGATTATATGTAAAATTAATATGATTGTCTTATCAGAAAACGCCGTACCCCCCTGCCTTTAGACATGGGTATATAAGGCGTGTCCACCTAATTTGCGTAAGCAATTGACGGTGGACAAAAAATGCTAATGATTTTTCTTCCTGTTCGATTGTATGTTTTCTGTAAATATGATAGAATATACATACAAACATAATACCGTGGGACACACGGAAATCTACGCTTGGGGAGAGCGTGTAAGACATATAG
>DAVZJH010000003.1:0-54398 GCA_052272885.1 Anaerovibrio sp.
CACCAGCTATCTTCCTAAAAAACAGCTGGCGTTTATAAATACTATTTACTTCTATTTTCTTAAAAAGACCTCCCATCACCTCGTTATGTTCCTTTGCTCGGCAATATATTCATCAATGTCATTAACAATATAATTATCCCCCATAGTATGCAGGGACTCAAAATATTTCATAATATAATCAAAAATGCCATATTGGGCAAATAATATTGTGACCTCTTTTCCAGAGAGCTTCTTCAAATATCTATACCGCTCCAAGCAATAAATTAAAAATTTTATTTCCTTGCTCATAATTTATGTCTCCTCCGGATAGTCATAATGACCAGTCAAAAGCTCATCCTGATACATAGTATACAGTAATAATGGACTATAGTGCCATAGCTTTGAAGTTTCATCAGCCAACTCTTGATACAAGTTAGAACGGTAAAAACATTCCACAGCTTTTACCTCGCTTATATTACTATTTTTGACAATCTGCTCTACAATTTGTGGCACAATAATAGCAAGCATGGCGCTAAATTGATTTTCATTCATACCTGCTCACATCCTTTAAAAACTAAATAGCTTAATGCCTTTTCACTAGCAAATACCAACTGGTTAAAAAGCTTCCTTATTTTTAATGCTTCCAATGTTTGTTCTTTATTCAATATACCTGTCAAATACAAAGTTATGGTTCTATATACATCATCATTGGCAACAGCACCATAAATCATATCATATTGCTTGCCAGTATAATTTCCTTGACGATTAGCTGCGACAAAATCCAACCAGGCTTCATTCGGTGACTCAAATTTCAATAAATTGCAATTTGCAAATGCATTTTTTTCATCTAATTCATAAATATTTAGGCTGGCGCTACCAGATTTTCTCCGATTTGCCACCTTTAAGGCAAAATTAACAGCCTGTTCACGATTTGTTGTTGTATAAAATCCAAAACCAAAATCTAAAAACCTATTTTGCTTTAACAGCCTAGGTTTATCCACAGTCACATTGCTGCCATGATATAAAATCATCTAATCACCTCCCGCAGAAACATATCTTAATTATATCACTATCTCTACCAAATTCACACCACAAAAACACCAGCTATCTTCCATAGAAAACAGCTGGCGTTTATCTGTATATTTTCCTCGTAACTCTAACGAGTTTTTTTAAATTACATCGGCTTCGTAGGAAAAAATCTCACACAGAAAGTTCTGCTCCTTAAGGGCAGCTTCTATTTCATCCAAAATTTCCTCACTATCGGCAGATACGGTATGAAAATGATAGCCAGAGGTTACATTTAGCAAAGGCGTAGACTTGCCACTGCGCAGATTCTCCATAAAATGCTGCACATCCCGGCGATTTTTAATATTCAAAGGAGCCGAAATCCGTCCATATACACGATGATTCACCATCACATCCTGCACACAGCCTCCCAAATCCACAATAGTGGTCAGCTCCTTTTCTGTTTGCTCATTAGTGTGAAACATCTTGAAGCGACGCACAGCCTGCTTAGGCTGATCCAGAATATAACCTCTCGCTGTGGCCAGAATAGGATAACCCTCAGTACGCAGCAACGCAATATCCTGCACCACCACCTGACGGCTGACACCGGCAGCCTTTCCTAGAGCCCCACCTGAAAGAGGAGCAGAAGCCTCTCGTATCATATCTATAATTTTTCTTCTGCGTTCTGCTCCGCTCATCATATATTACTCCTCCAATGCCTTCAAATGCTTCAAACTTATATCCAAAATTGGTGCAGAATGAGTCAATGCCCCGCTGGAAACATAATCCACACCAATAGCTGTAATCTTCTCAATATTTTCCTTGGTAATATTGCCAGAGCATTCAGTTTTAGCCCTGCCATCAATTAACTTTACGGCTTCTGCCATCATATCTGGAGTCATATTATCCAGCATAATAATATCTGCTCCAGCCTCCAGTGCTTCCTGTACCTGCTCCAAGCTTTCAGTTTCCACCTCAATCTTCCGGACAAACGGTGCATAAGCCTTGGCGGCCAATACAGCCGCCTTTACACTGCCTGCTGCATCAATATGATTATCCTTCAAAAGCACACCATCAGATAGATTATATCTATGATTGGAACCACCACCAACTGTTACTGCATACTTCTCAAAAATTCTCATGCAAGGAGTTGTCTTGCGAGTATCTAAAAGGGTTGTATTGGTTCCCTCCAACAGCTTGGCCACCTTATTGGTATAGCTAGCAATACCGCTCATGCGCTGCAGATAATTCAGGGCAGTACGCTCACCGGACAGTAGCACACGAATATCTCCTACCACAGTAGCCATATGCTGGCCTTTCTGAACATTCTCTCCATCCTGCACATCAAAAACTACCTCTGTCTTTGGGTCCAAAAGCAGGAATACCCTCTGAAAAACCTGCAAGCCAGCAACAATACCATCTTCCTTGCAGATAAGCTCTACCTGACCTTTTTTGTAATGTGGCATAACGGAATTGGTAGTTACATCCTCGCTGTTAATATCCTCCTCCAATGCCATCTTGATAAATTTATCTGCTGCCAGCAGCATAGTAATCTCGTTCACTATAACCTTTCCTTCCATCTTAACATAGAAATTTATATTTTCAAGCCTAATAGTATATATTTATTTCAAATCATCACGACAAATTTTCTCAGCAGCCCTCTGACCAAAAACCAGGCTCTCCAGGAGACTGTTACTAGCCAGACGGTTTTTGCCATGAACCCCGTTACAGCTGGTTTCCCCTACAGCATAAAGATGCTGCATAGTAGTACAGGAATCTGCATCCACATGAATACCACCCATAAAATAATGCTGAGCTGGTACAACTGGAATTGGCTCCTTGGTAATATCATAGCCTTCCTCTAAGCAGGTCTGATATATATTAGGAAAATGATTCATAATGGTATCCTGTGGCACATTTTCAAAGGAAAGCCAGACGTGATGGCTGCCCTCCTTCTCCATCTCTGCATGAATAGCCTTGGACACAACATCTCTTGGCTGCAGCTCATCAGTAAAACGCTGCCCCTTGCTATTTAGGAGAATTGCACCTTCACCACGAGCTGATTCTGAAATCAAAAAACTTCTTCCTTCATGCTCCGTATAAAGGCTGGTGGGATGAATCTGGACATAATCCAAATGCTCTAGTTCCACATTATGCTCCTTGGCTACCTCCAAAGCATCTCCTGTAAGACTAGGGAAATTGGTGGAATGCTCATAAAGGCCTCCGATACCACCTGTAGCAAGCACCGTATCCTTGGCATAAATATGCAGAGTATTTCCCCCACTATCCTTGGCAGTCAGACCAGTGCATTTACCATCCTTCACCATAATATCCTCCATTACAGTATACTCCATAATCTCCACATTAGGCAGGGTTTTTACATATCGCTGCAAGGTTTCTGTAATTTCCTTGCCGGTAATATCGTCATGGAAGCAAATACGAGGCTTGGAATGGGCTCCCTCTCTGGTGTACATAAGGCTGCCATCCTCATTCTTGTTAAATCTTACACCGAAATCCAAAAGCTGTTCAATAACATTACGACTGGAGCGAATCATAATGTCCACACTTTCCTTGCGATTCTCATAATGACCAGCCCGCATGGTATCTTCAAAGAAGGAATCATAATCGCCTGCATCTCTCAAAACGCAGATACCACCCTGAGCCAGCATGGAATCACAGCTTTCCATATCCTCCTTGCAAATCATCAGCACCTTGGTATCCATAGGCAGATGAATTGCCGTAAACAAACCTGCTACACCAACACCAGCAATTACCACATCAACCTTTATATCATTTTCCATAATCTCCGCACTCCCTCAAATATAGTTCAATATGCCTTCACTTGGCTAAGGACAACATCATTTCCAATGGCTTCTTGGCATTCTCCACCAAATCTGCCTTAACAGAAGCCTGATTGCTGCCAGATTCCAATACCTCCAATACCTTTTCCAAGGTAACCAGCTTCATATCATGGCAAATAGGCTTTGTTGCCGTAAAGTAAAATTTCTTATCTGGATTCTGACCTTGCAGCTTATAGCTTACGCCAATTTCTGTACCAATAATAAATTCCTTTTTAGGGCTTTCCGTGGCGTATTTTATAATACCAGAGGTAGAACCAATATAATCAGCCAAATCCACCACAGCCTCATTGCATTCTGGATGAACACAAACCTCCGCCTCTGGATGCTCTGCCATTAAGACCTTAATCTCCTGAGCCTGCATCCTGTGATGAATAGGACAATACCCCTCCACTACCATTACATTTTTATCTGGCACCTGATCAGCTACATAACGACCTAAATTTTTGTCTGGAATAAACAAAATATTTTTATTTGGCAATTTAGCTACAATATCCACTGCATTGGCAGAGGTTACACATACATCAGACCAGGATTTGATTTCGGCGGTGGAATTGATATAGCAGACCACAGCCAAATCATCATATTTATCTCGGAAGCTGTCCACCTCTTCCTTGGTGACCATATGGGCCATAGGGCAGTCTGCCTGCATATCCGGCATCAACACCTGCTTTTCTGGGCTAAGGAGACAAGCACTTTCACCCATAAAGGAAACACCGCAGAATACCAGCACCTGGCAATCCAAACCTGCTGCCACCTTGCTTAAATAAAATGAATCTCCAATATAATCTGCTATCTCCTGTACTTCCGGTGCCACATAATAGTGAGCCAGAATAACAGCATCCTTCTCAGCCTTCAAAGCCTTTATTTTTTCCTGAATTGTCATGTTTTCCCCATTTCTGCCACCTGCTGTGACATAAAGCTTAGCAATATAACCAAAATCTAACCTAGTATAGCACTTCTTTCTACACCTGACAAGACACATATATATTTTTATGTAAACACATACTTATTTATCATATTTTTTTATGCAAAAAGGACTGCCACCGTAGCAGCAGTCCTCATTGTTTTGTTTATGATTTGGTCAAAGCCTAGGAATTACTCCTTGCCAGCCAGCTTCTTGTAGCCGTTCAAGCGGTTCTGAGCATCCTTCTTGGTCTTTTCAAAGAGTGCCTCAGCAGCCTCTGGGAAGCTTCTCTTAAGGGAAGAATAACGAACCTCACCCAGGAGGAAGTCCTCAAACTTATCCCAATCAGGCTCCTTGGAATCAAGGGTGAATGGATTCTTGTCAGTATCACGAAGAGCAGGGTTATAACGGAAGTTAGCCCAATAACCGCAAGCAACAGCCTTGGCAGCCTCTTCCTGACTTCTGCCCATACCAATGCGGATACCGTGGTTGATACATGGAGCATAGCCAATAATCAAGGATGGTCCTGGATAAGCTTCAGCCTCAGCAATAGCCTTGAGAGCCTGATTCTTATCTGCACCCATATCAACCTGAGCCACATATACATAGCCATAGGTCATAGCCATAAGGCCTAGATCCTTCTTCTTGGTCTTTTTGCCAGTAGCAGCAAACTGAGCAATAGCAGCAGTAGGAGTAGCCTTAGAAGCCTGACCACCGGTGTTGGAATATACCTCAGTATCAAATACAAAGACATTTACATCCTCACCAGAAGCAAGAACATGGTCTACACCGCCGTAGCCAATATCATAAGCCCAGCCATCACCGCCGAAGATCCACTGAGAACGCTTAACCAGGAAGTCACGGTTCTCATAAATCTTGTTCAGCAGCTCGTCCCCATTCTTCTCGTTCTCCAGCAGTTCAGCCAAGGCATCAGAACGCTGACGGGAACCATCACCGGTATTCATATTATCCAGCCACTCAGTCATAGCCTCCTGCAAAGCAGCAGAACCGTGATTCTCCTCGATAGCCTTGGCAACATCAGCAGCCAAAGTCTCACGAACAGCCTTGGCACCCAGGAACATACCCAGACCAAATTCAGCATTATCCTCAAACAAGGAATTTGCCCATGCAGGACCATGACCTTGAGCATTGGTGGTATAAGGCATTGCAGGAGCACTAGCACCCCAGATAGAGGAGCAGCCTGTAGCATTGGCAATCATCATACGATCACCAAAGAGCTGAGTAATCAGCTTGGCATATGGAGTCTCACCGCAGCCTGCGCAAGCACCAGAGAACTCCAGCAAAGGCTGCTCAAACTGAGAGCCCTTAACAGTTTCCTTCTTAACAGGATTTGCCTTTGGTGCAACCTTCTTAGGATCTACAGCATAGTCAAATACAGACTGATTCTTCTCCTGAGTAGCAAATGGCTTCAATACCAAAGCCTTCTCCTTGGCAGGGCAAGCATTGACGCAGTTGCCGCAGCCGGAGCAGTCCATAGCAGAAATAGCCATAGTAAAGTTCAAGCCCTTTGCGCCAATGGCTGGCTTGGAGGTAAACTCTGCAGGAGCTGCATCCTTCTCAGCATCAGTAGTAAGAACAGGACGAATGGCTGCATGAGGACAAACAAATGCACACTGATTACACTGAATACACTTGGCAACATCCCACTCTGGAACATTAATAGCAATACCGCGCTTCTCATAAGCAGCAGAGCCAGTTGGGAAAGTACCATCAGCTAGGAATTCCAAAGCCTTAACAGACAGGTTGTTGCCTTCCTGACGGTTAACTGGATTCTGAACCTCTCTAATGTACTCAGGCAAATGAGACTGATCTACAGCAGCATCGTCAGCAGCATCAGCCCAGGCAGCAGGAACATTTACCTGATGGAGAGCATTGATACCTGCATCAATAGCACCGTGGTTCATGTCTACAATGTTCTGGCCCTTCTTGCCATAGGAAGTAACTACCGCATCCTTCAAATACTGAACAGCTGTCTCCAAAGGAATAATATCAGCCAGCTTGAAGAAAGCAGACTGCATTACCATGTTGAAGCGGCCGCCCAAGCCCAGCTCCTGTGCAATCTTAACAGCGTTTACGGTATAGAACTTGATATTGTTCTTGGCAATATAACGCTTCATAGCAGCCGGCAGATGCTTATCCAGCTCCTCATCAGTCCAAATGGTATTCAGCAGGAAAGTACCATTCTTCTTCAAACCTGCCAGCAGGTCATATTTATCAACATAAGACTGCTGAGAGCAGGAAATAAAGTTTGCATTGTTAATTAGATATGGAGAAGCAATAGGAGTTGCACCAAATCTCAAATGGGACATGGTAATACCGCCGGACTTCTTGGAGTCATATGCAAAATAAGCCTGAGCATAAAGCTTGGTCTTATCACCGATAATCTTGATAGCAGACTTGTTTGCACCTACAGTACCATCAGAGCCCAAGCCCCAGAACTTGCAGGCAGTGGTTCCCTCTGGAGTCAGATCCACATCCTCTGGATACAGAGGCAGAGAAGTGCCATTCAGGTCATCGTTAATACCGATGGTAAAGCCGTTCATAGGAACATCCTTCTTCAGTTCCCCATAAACACCCAATACCTGATCTGGATTTACATCCTTGCCGCCCAAGCCATAACGACCACCTACAATAACTGGATGTCTGTCAGTATTGTAGAAAGCAGTACGTACATCCTGATACAAAGGCTCACCAAGAGCACCTGGCTCCTTGGTGCGATCCATAACAGCAATCTTGGTTACAGTCTCAGGAATAGCATTGAGGAAATGCTTTACGGAGAATGGACGGAACAGATGAACTGCTACCATACCAACCTTCTCACCCTTGCCATTCAGGTAATCAACAGCCTCAACCAGAGTCTGATTCAAAGAACCCATAGCAATAACTACACGCTCTGCATCTGGTGCACCATAGTAATCAAATACATGATGCTCACGGCCAGTAACCTTGGCCAAATCAGCCATGGCCTCCTCTACCAAATCTGGAATAGCCTCATAATATTTGTTTACAGTCTCACGAGTCTGGAAATAAATATCATCATTCTGAGCAGTACCACGGATACATGGATGATCTGGATTCAGAGCATTGCGACGGAAAGCATTTACTGCATCCCAGTCCAGAATCTTGCCCAGTTCCTCATAAGGAATAACTTCAATCTTCTGAATCTCATGGGAAGTACGGAAACCATCAAAGAAATTAAGGAAAGGAACCCGTCCCTTAATAGCAACCAAATGAGCAACAGCAGCCAGATCCATAACCTCCTGTACAGAGGACTCAGCCAGCATAGCCATACCGGTCTGGCGGGCAGCCATAACATCCTGATGGTCACCAAAAATGTTCAGAGAGCTGGTAGCCAAGGCACGAGCACTAACGTGGAATACACCTGGCAAAAGCTCACCGGAAATCTTGTACATATTTGGAATCATCAAGAGCATACCCTGAGATGCAGTATAGGTAGTAGTCAAGGCACCAGCCTGCAGGGAGCCATGTACAGCACCAGCGGCGCCAGCCTCAGATTCCATCTCTATGATGTTTACCTTCTGGCCAAACAGGTTCTTCTTGCCTTTTGCTGCCATTTCATCTACATTCTCAGCCATTGGAGATGAAGGCGTAATAGGATAGATTGCAGCTACATCAGTAAATGCGTAAGATATATACGCAGCAGCGGCATTACCATCCATAGTTTTCATTTTTTTGCTCATGGATCATACTCCCCCTTAAATAAAATAGATACAGCGTACCAACACACAAATTGGTACAACCATATAAAGTATACACAACATACTGAACCATGTATTTTTTCTTATAGGAAATATACATGGTTCATTTATATTTATTATACAACCTGCAAAGTCTTTTGTAAATGAAGCCGTCTTTTTTGTAACCTTTATATTAATTCTATCAATTGAGATTTTGTGCAAATATGTTTGCCATAAGTTCATATTTTTCTTGATATATTTCTTATTACTTTTAACTTGACCAGAAAGTATATTTGCAGTACAATATACTTATAAGAGTACATTGTACTTTCTCGAAATATTCTATACATAGGAGGTGTTATTTATGGCTTATTCTATCAGACTTACTGAGGAAGAGCGAGGACTGGCAGATGCTTATGCCAAGCTCCAGGGAATTTCCGTGGCTGAGGCCTTTAAAAAGGCTTTGTTTGACAAAATCGAGGACGAATATGATTTGATGGTGGCGGAAAGTGCCTACAACGAATATGTTGCCAATGGTAAAGAAAGCCGTCCTATCCAAGAACTTTGGGAGGAATTAGAACTATGAGTTATACAATAAGAACTACTCTGCGTTTTGATAAATCCTTCAAGAAGCTGGATAGATATACACAACGTATCATCAAAAGCTGGATTGAAAAAAATCTCCTTGATTGCGAGAATCCAAGAGCTCACGGCAAATCTCTTACTGCCAACCGCAGTGGCCAGTGGCGCTATCGCATAGGGGACTACCGCCTTATTTGCCATATAGACGACCATGAGCTGATTATCCTGGCCCTAAACGTTGGCCATCGCCGAACAGTCTACACTTCATAAAGCTTCACCCTTATTTTACGCAAAAATTAGGCACATTGCTTGTTTCAGCAATGTGCCTCTTATTTTGCTTAAGAAAGTATCTTCTAGTTTAATTTGCTTACAGCCTCTGGACCAAATATCCAGGTCAGCTTTTTCTTGGCCTTGGTACGAATCTCATCATTAATGTAAAACTGAGCTATAAGTAACGCTGCGCCAATAATGGTTAAATCATCGATATAACCTATAAATGGCATAAAATCTGCAATGGCATCAAAGGGCACGATAAAATACCCTAGTGCCCCATAAATTCCAGCCTTGACCTTCTTGGGACATTGGGGATTCTGCGTTACATAGAAAAGTTGTAAAACCTTGTAGGCTGCCTGCACACCAATGGACTTGAAATGCTTTGCCAGCTTTTGCCACAGCTTTTCCTCTGAATATTCTGTAGCATATTTTTCTGTATCTACGGCTTTATATCTGTCCTTTTCACTGCTGTCAGACAAATTATTCTGTAATGTAAACATAATCTGCTTATCCTTTGCTGTATTCAGCTGATATTATCTTTAACTCCTGGGGCTTTACCGAGGTACAGAAAAACAAGATTTGCACACCTGCCGCAAGAGCCTTATTTACTGCCTCTCCATAGGCAGGATGAGTAGCAATATTAGGCTTTACCTGCTGGATGCCATCCATCTGAATCACATAGGCCATAATGGCATGATAGCCCTCCTGAGCCGCCTTGGCCAGTTCTCCCAGATGCTTCACGCCTCGCTCCGTAGGTGCATCGGGAAAATATCCCTGACCATCAATTTCCAAGGTACAGCCCTTAACCTCCATAAGATACCGTTCCGGCTTCCCCTGGGAACCAATTTGTTTTTCCATGTAAAAATCTATGCGGGAATTTCCATAGGTATACTCTGGCTTAATATAGCTAAAATCCTGCCCAGACAGCCATTCTGCCACCACCTTGTTTGGTGCCTGACTATCCATATTTATTAAGCCAAAATTTTTCTTATACACAGCAATTAAATCATATTGGGTCTTTCTATTGGGATTGGAGGCTTTTTCCAGCACCACCTTTACCCCAGGCAATAACAATTCCTTACAGCGACCAGTGTTCTTAACATGAACTGTTTCTACCTGACCATTTATTTCCACATGGGCAATAAACCTGTTGGGCCTATCTACAAATTTTCCCTCAACAATATCTTCGTAAATCATAAATTTTATTTATTCAGATACCACTGAATAATAGCCTGTGTTCCCTTATTTTCCATTCCCTTGCCTGCCAACTGGTCATAAAGCTCCTTGGCCTTTTCCAGCCCCGGCAGTATCAGTCCAGCCTCATGGGCAGTTTCAATGGCAATCCTCATATCCTTAATAAAATGCTTGATATAAAAACCTGGCTTATCATCTCCAGCCAACATCCTTCTACCTAAATTGGACAAAGACCAGGAGCCTGCTGCTCCAGTTTCGATAGTCTCCAGCACCTTCTGAGTATCCAAGCCCATTTTCTGAGCATAAACCAAGGACTCTGCTACCGCCATCATGCCAGCTGCAATGGCAATCTGATTTGCCATCTTGGTATACTGACCGCTGCCTGCGGGGCCAAAGTAGTTAATGGTTTTGCCCATAGCCTGAAATACTGGCAATAGCGCCTGAAAAGCCTCTTCATTGCCACCTACCATAATAGCTAAAGTGGCATTGCGGGCACCTAAATCACCTCCAGATACTGGAGCATCCAGAGAAGCAATCCCCTTGTCCTTAGCTGCTTCATATATCTTTCGAGCCAAGATTGGGCTGGAGGTGGTCATATCCACAATATAGCCTCCTACCTTGGTGGAAAGCACACCCTGCTCTCCCAGATAAACCTCCTCCACATCCTGTGGATAGCCTACCATGGAGATAATTACATCTGCCTCTGCGGCCAAAGCTGCTGGAGTATCATACCATTTCATCCCCTTTTCAATCAGCTCCTGAGCCTTTGCCTTAGTTCTTGTGTAAATTCCAAGCTCAAAACCTGCATCCTGCAAATGCTTGGCCATGCTGCTGCCCATAACGCCGATACCAATAAAGCCAATCTTCTTTATATTCATAATATCCATCCTTTCAATCTAAACTTACCCTTGTTGGCAATACAACCCCCAGATTTGCCTATAGCTCTCCTCCAGCTCCTGCATATACGCCTTTCCATTCATAAGCCGGGAATTCTTCACCTGCTCTGGCAGCTCCCTATGAAGCCGATTCAACAGCATCCCGTTTTTTGCCAGCTGTACAGCCTTACCTGTATACTCCCGCAGGTTTTCAGCTATCAGCTCCGGCACACCGGCTGCCGTAAGAATGCTTGCCCCATACCTGGAACCATGAGTCTTGCCTCGCAATGCAATCACCGGCACTCCCATATAAAGAGCATCACAGGTAGTCAATCCACCATTATAGGGAGCTGTATCCAGCACAATATCAATATCCCCATATTGAGTCAGATAATCCGGACTGAAAGGCCTCAGCTCCAACACATCAGGATTCCCACCTAGTCGTTTGAATCTCTGCCTTACAATCTCCTGACCAGAAGGAACACTGCATATCTTACATTTAATCACCAATTTGGAATTAGGCACAGCCTGCAAAATATTCCGCCACTGCACCAGCATTTCATCTGTTACCTTAGCAAAGCTGTTAAAGCTGCCAAAGGTCACATAACCCCGTTCCATAGCCGGCGCATTATGACCTACGGATTTTATTTCCCTCATAGTTTCCGGCTGATAACAAAGATGACAATGAGGCAGCCGCAAAGGTGTTTCACTAAAACCTCCCTTGTCGTAAATACAAGGCATACATATTTCATCTGTAAGAAAATAATCTACCATAGGCAAACCAGTAGTATTAATATAGCCAATACCTGATATTTGCACCGGTGCTGGACGGCAAGCCATTACCGGCAGGCAGTTATTCTGACTATGACCAGACAAATCCACCAAAATATCTATGCGGTCATCATGAATAAGCTTGGCAATTTCCTGAGGGCTTCGACCATGTACATTCCGCCAATAATCAGCCATTTTCTTAAAGCGCTGGGTAATATGATCCTCCCGCCCCGTAGAATAACCATAAACCGTAAAATCCGTATGATTACCAGACTTCAAGAGAGCCGTAAAAAAGTAGGCCGCCGCATGGAGGCGAAAATCAGGGGAAATATATCCCACCCTAATAGCATGGGCACTACGCCGAATCCTTACATCATGAGGAAACCCCACCTGTTTGGGAAACATAGCCCCATACTGTCTATGCTTCTGAGCCAAGGCCTGAGAGCCAGCCTCCCGATAATTGCTAATAAACAACCCCTTGCTAAAATAGCTGGCTGCTGCCATCTCATTCTGTACCATATTGCTAACAGCAAAAGCCCCTTTGGCAGCCTTTTCCGTTTCCCCTGCCAACAAGCAGGTATCAGCATAGAAACTATAGGCCCTGGCCAGCATTTGCCGAGCCTCTCCCTGCCAATTTTGATTATTAGTAATAAATCTATAACTGCCAGAAAGTCCCCGGCGAACCGTCTGCTCATACTGAGCAAAAAGCTTCTCATAAGCCTCCATAGCTAAGGACAGCTCATACTGAGCTCCATAATACAAGGCCTTGGCAAATAGAATACGCAAATTACCATTATCCAGCTTGCAGCTCTGGGAACTGCCCTTACCCAAAGCCTGATCCATTTTATTCAGCCAGTCTTCTGCCTCCTGAAAATCCTGCATATAAACAGAAGCCTCTGCTATCAGGGCCATAGCCACTGGATTTCCTGGACTGTCCTCCAGCATTTGTCTACCACAGGCCCGCATACTAGCTATATCTCCAGCAGCAAAACAGCCCTCAGCTGATTTTACCCACTCATTCACAAGCTGCAACTCCATATATCTACCACCATTCCCCTGTATATCATGCCAAGCCCCAACAACTCCACTACATAATCAATTATAACAAAAAGGATTCAAACAGCCAAATGCCATCTGAATCCTTTTTCCTAAACTTCCTGATTAAACCTTAAACTTGCTGGCAGATTCATTAAGATTCTGAGCAATTTCAGCCAAACCGCGGCTGCTGGAAGCAATTTCCTCTGTAGCTGCAGACTGTTCCTCTGTAGCTGCAGAAACCGTCTGAGTGCGGTCAGAAATATTCTTAGCCGCTTCCTCCACAGTCTGTACAGCAGCCACTACATTGGTAGAAGCCTTAGCCGCTTCCTCAGTGGTACGAGCAATATCCTTAACCTGGCTAGCCACCTCGCCATTAATCTTCATGATATTTTCAAAAGCTTCACCGGAATTTCTCACCACATCTGCACCCTTGGCAGCTTCCTCTGAGCCAGACTTCATAGCAGTTACTGCATCCATAGTCTTGGACTGAATAGTAGTAATCATATTATTAATCTTATCCACAGCAGCCAGAGATTCCTCTGCCAGCTTTCTAACTTCCTCTGCTACTACGGCAAAGCCACGGCCATGCTCGCCAGCTCTAGCTGCTTCAATAGCTGCATTGAGCGCCAACAAATTAGTCTGAGCCGCAATAGCAGAAACCTGCTCTACAATCTGGCCGATTTCCTTGGAAGCCTCCCCCAGCTCGTTGACTACATCCGCAGAACTATCAACCACATCCCGAATCTTATTCATCTGGTCAATAGCCATATTAATAGAACGACCGCCTTCGTTGGCAATATCCATAGCCTTGGCTGCATGGTCATCAGCAACATTGGCATTGCTGGAAATCTCCTGAATGCTGGCAGAAATTTGCTCTACGGCGGAGCTTACTGTATCAACAGCATTACCCTGCTTGTCACTATGCTCAGCTACTTCGGTAATAGACTGGGCAATATTCTGAATAACCTGGGCAGATTGATCCGCACTGGCTGTTAACTCCTGAGAAGAAGCAGCCACAGTTTCTGCATCCTTAATAATCTCTCTCAAAACAGCATTTACCTGAGAACGCATCTTGGCCAGAGTTTTTGCCAAAATACCAAATTCATCATCCGTTGTTATGGTTCTAGGATACTCACGGAAATCTCCCTTGGCCAGCAATTCGGCTGTCCCTTCCATCTTAGACAACATAGTAATAATGTAATTGCTCATTTTCATCCCCACAAAACCAGCAAAGATGAGGATTACTAAGCAGATACCCAGAAAGGTATAAACAGCTGTCTGAGCCATAGCACTGCCTTCATCAGATTCCTGCTGAGCAACATCTGTATTGGCCTGCTCCAGCTCCAAAATTGTCTCTACCAAATCATTAAAAGGCTTATCCGCTTCGGCAGCCAGCTCCATGGCCTTGGCTGTATCATGTTTACGAGATGCAGCTATCATCTGAGCTACAATAGAATTATATGACTTCCACTCTGCATTAAGCTGCTGTACCTTGTCCTGCATAGTGGACATACCGTGATACTTGGCCAAATTATCATCAATCCGATTCTTGGTAGAAGCCATCTTGGACTCATAGTTCTGCATGGTAACAGCATCATGAGCTATAACATGGTTCAAAGCATAGCCTTGATAGTCTGAAATATCTACATCAATTCTAGTCATAAGGTTCAACCTTGGAAGATTATTATCCACTATATTAGTAGATATGGAATCCACCCTCATAAGCTGCACTGAACCAAATACAGCCATAACAATCATTGCTACTACCATTACGGCCGAAGTAGCATAGAGCTTAGTTTTAATTTTCATAAAAAACCCTTCTTTCCTTGAGTTGCTCTTTGCAATTATTATAGCATATATTTTTTACTTTTTCAGTATTTTAATTGGTTTGGCAAAAATATTTTTTCGATACTCGTTACCCCCCCTTAATTTATTATGCATAAAGCAAATAAATTAACATCATTTTCAAATATCTTATTTTTATCAGACTTTAGTGCTATTTATATTTCTGGCTCCAGCTCCCCGCCATATTCAGCCAAAAATCTTTTTTGATATATTTTATAAGCTGGATCAAGGGGCTTCTCCTTGGGGCAATGAATACACCAGCATCTCTGCTGATGGGGCACTACCACCTTGTAGCCCTGCCGCTGCAAATCCTTACACATGCTGATATCATAAAAATGCCAGCCATCAAAAAGCTGCTCCTGCCAAGGAACCTCCACCTGAGTAGCAATCATCAGCCCATCTACAGCCTCTACCTCCAGCCAAGGCTCCGGTGGCTCCATACAAGCTGTTTCCACAATACACTCCGGCTCACAGGCATGAAGCACTCTGCCATAGCTGCGCATAGCATCCCACCAGATACCAGAGGCTGGCAGACGTCTAGCCCCAATAACTCCCAGTGCTCCCACAGAGCTGTCCTGAAAAATCCTCAGCAAATCAAGAACAAAATTCTGATTCACAATCAAAGCATCCTGATGGACATAAACCTTGTATTTGGCCTGGGTTTGAGCCGCCCCCTGATTATATCCCTGACACATAGAGCTGGCTCCTCTGACAGGAATATATTCAGCCTTCATCCCCTCTGGCAGCTTCAAGGCCTCCAAATATATACGAGCCTCTCTATACAATTCCTCATTGTTGACGCAGGTAATAAAGGCAATAGCAGTACCGTCTGACACTGAAATATTTCTCCTCATATCCTCATATTTATATGGTGGCAAAGGCTCCCCTGCCAGCCACGCCTGCAACTGTACCACCTGCTGAACTAGCTTGCCATTATTATCCTCCTGGCCCAGCATGGCAACGGACAGCTCCTGCTCATCAGCATAAAGCCTATATAGCTCCTCCAGCAGCTCCTGCCAGAAATCCTGCTGCGGCTCCTTTTGCCAAGGGGATAGCTGCCATAGCAAATCATTGAGATGAACCACAACCTCCTTAATAAAGCTAGCCAGGTAAGCTGGAAAAATCATTTGGCTCTGGCAAAGCTGCCACAGCTTCCCTCTGCTTTCCTCTACCCGAACACCGTATTCCAAGCGCCTAAGCAGCCTTGCCAAATCCCCTCTTATCTCAGGGGTGTACATCCGCTTCAACTCCATAATTTCTGGCATTGATTTAGATGCCTGAAGCAGCCATTTTTCCACTGATAAATCATCCTCAATACCCTCAAAGCCAGCCAATTCCAGTCCGGCCAAAAGTTTCTCTGGAGGCTTACTGCCCCATTCTGGCAGGAAATTTACATCCTTGAAAAAAGAGGCAGACATAAGGTTTATCATTTCGTTACGGGTAAAAATATGGGAGCAAAGATTATAAAAATGCCCCTCCATCAGATTTTGCATTACTCGCCAATAGCGAATATTTTTAAAGCTCATAAGAAAATAGCCTGTATCTTTTAGATACAGGCCCAAACCTGTGGCAATATCCTGGGGATTAGCTGCCTGCTCCAAACAGTCCTCACAAATAATATAATCAAAGGACTTTTTACCCAAGGGTAATTGCTCTGCTAAATAATTGACAAAGCACCATTTTATATGCAATTTCTCATATATTTGAACATCATCTACATCAGCTGTAACGCAGTAAATTTCCCCGTAAGGATACATTTGCCGCAAGTCCTGCAGATATTCCCTGCTTTCAATTACCAAAATTTTACAGGGCAGCTCTCCTGCTGTTAAAAAGCCCAGCAATCCCTTTTTTTCTCTTTTCATTACTGCTCCTCCTCTGGGTGCCGCAGCAGCCAGCCAGTAATACTCTGCCAAGCCTGCCACTCCTGCCGATATTGCATCTCCCCATGCTCCATAGGTACTTCCTGAGGGGATGGGGCCAATTTTTGCCATACATTATCCTTATAGTAGCCTATGCTTTCCTCTGTCATCCAGCTATAGGGCGTTACTACATGCTGGATTTTTTCCGTCAAAGGTGGCTTCAGGCTATAGTATTCATGTCCAGCCGGGGCAATCAACTCCATAATGGTAGGCAGGATGTTCTGATGCTCACCCAACACATTACCCGCAAACATTTCCGGCTTTAACTGAGGATGATGCATGGAAAAGGAGGTCAAAATCCGCTCCCGTAACAGCATATCCTTCCGAGGCAAAATCTCCTTGTCAAAAGGAGCCACTGCTGAGGAATGATCCCCTGTCAAAATAAACAAGCTATCCTTATCCAGCTTTTTCATCCGCGCCACAAAATCCCCCACAGCCTTATCAGCATAGAGTATACCTGCAAATCGGCGCATATCCATATCCCCAGATTTCAGCTTACCTAGAGGAAGGTCAACCGCAGCATTTTCCTCTATGCCATATTTTTCATAGGGAATATTATAAGGGCCGTGGTTTGAGGTAGTATAAATAAAGTGGAACTGAGGCTTATCCCCAGCATCTGCCTCGATTCTCTTGGCTACTTCTTCCAAATAAATATGGTCATAAACCCCCAGCCAAGTCTTAGGAGCATCTGGAGGACAAAAATCCGGCCCACCGTAGGCATGGGAAAAACCTGCTGCTGGGGCAAAATGCACCAGACTCCCCCAATTCAGACTGCCGCCATACCAAAAGCTGGTTTCATAACCCAGCTTTGCCAGCTGACCAGCCATAGTAGTAGGCAGCCAATCATGGGAAGCATCCCATATAATCTTATTCTCATTTAGCTCCACATCGCAGTCATAGATGCCCAACAGCAGACTGCCCAAAGCTGTCTGGGAAATCATGCCTGCTGGCTGAAAATTATTAATTACCAAGCTGCCAGCTTCACTGCGAAGCTTCTTGGTATATTTCACCACATTCAGCATATTGTAGGTTTCATCATAAAGGCTCTGACAATGGCTTTCCTCCAAAATAAAGAAAATATGCTTTGGCTTGTTGATTTTAGCCCCTGAGCATGGCGCAAAAAGCCTGTCAAGGGATTCTCTTTACCAGAAAATTCCGGCATTACCACCTTAATAGTCCTCTGCGCTGCCTCATCGGATTGGGCCACGAATTCTGGCGCTGGATGCTTCCAAACTATCTTCAAAGCCACCAAATCATCCATAGTAGCCTTGCCTAGGAACACATCATTTTTTACCTCCTCTGGCACCTCGTCCCATTCCGGTTTCAAGCGATGTCGGAAAGTTCCGCCAAAGTTAAACCAGTAGTAAAGAGCAATGGTAAAAAGAAAAATTCCTGTATTTATAGCATATTGGCCAGCAACACTGCCTAATGTCGGCAATTCCATAGTAGGCAGGGTCAAAAGCCAATAACCAAGGCAATAAATACCTAGACTATAAATAACTCCTCCTGCCAACAGCAGAGCACCATGATTTTGATTAAAGAAAATATCCAGCAAATTCTTTTTATCCGCATTTTTTCCCAACCACATATTTCGATTGTACACATCATGAAAATGGTAATAAAACAGCATTTTCCCCACAAAGGCACAGTAAAGAATCAGTCCATACAGCACAAAAAGCACCAGCCTTATCTCTCGGCTGATGCCCATATACGTCTCTATAAAGCTGGCTGGCAGGGTAACAGCTGCCAAGGTCAGCAAATAAAATCTGGAATTAATATCCATTCCCCACCAGAAGCCATAGCGGAAGCAGGTAAATAGCTGAGATTTTTTCCACTCCGATATTTTCTTTGGCCCCTCCAGATAAATAAAAATAAATCTAAAGATGGCACACAATATAGGTGGCACCACCGCCAAACGCAGATCCATCTGCCAGCCTGCAAAAAAAGCCTCAAAGCCCGGTATAGCCATTATTCAATCTTCCCCGCTTCCAATAATTTCATTTTGCCTGCCGCCAACAGCAAGCCCATCAACAGCCAATATTCACGCATAATGGAAACCTGCAAAATACTGGATTCCAGCATACCCTCCAAATGAATACCCGCCAATATCCAAATACCAATCATGCCGTAGGAAGCTGTGTTCACAGAATGGCTAATGGATTTCTCCGCCTGATACAACCGCACCAGCCGATAGAGAATATATCCCTGCAGCAACAGGAAAGAAAACAATCCCACTGGCCCTGTTTCCAGCAAAATCTTGCTAAAACTGCTCTGCTTCCATACCATGTCCAGAGATGTTGGCATACTCCAATCTCCCCAGGATACCACTCCATACATAAGCAAGGAAAACACCAACAAAAATCCCGGCACTGTCTTTTTGGCCAGTACCCCTTCATCCTGCCTGCACATAAGATAAAAAATCGGCAAAGCCATCAAAAGATGGGTGGCATAAAAGGCCGATTGATTGCTGGCCCCAGTAGGAGAAAAATCATCCCAAGCAATAAGCTGATAGGCACCCATAGCATCCCCCACAAAAACGGATACAGCAAAGGCCACCAAAATCCAAGCCATACGCCGTCTGGTCTGCAAATAGCCAAGCCCCATAAATAGTGGACTAATGCGATAAACTGTGCCCCAGACCTCCTCCAAACTTGTTGGAATATCTGGTGCCATCAGAGCTGCCACTATCTGCAAAACACAGTAAATGCCCACCATCTTAACCAATCCCTTATCCATATCCGGCAGATTGCCGGTACAGATACGCTGGGCAATAACCAGAATAGCCCCCAGGACGATACAAACACTAGTGGCCGCTATAGATAAATTGGATGTCAGAGCAAAAAGCATCATGACTAGATACATTAATTCATTCCAAATTCCCAAAATATTCACTCCATGCCAACATAATTCCGGTCTGCCCTGCAGGCAGCAACACTACATCAAAAACTTACTAATCTTCCCAGGTTTCGCCATAGGGGGTTTTGTGAATATGACTTTTCTTCCAGTCAATAGCAAAATCCACTACCTGCTCCAGCATGAGACTTCTATGATAAGACAGCTTATCCTGTACAAAGGCTGTACCTGTCATTAATTTCTTGGTTTCATAATTATATACCCTGGCCTGTCTATATTGATAGGAACCCTCCACTGTATCAAAATAGGTTCTATAACGATACATAAATCCCCCATGCAGCTTCACCAGATACAAATCCAATTCTACCTCGTGGTCGCTAGGCATTTCGATGGAATTTACGTCTACATAATAGCCGGTATTATTTTCATAGTCAATAAAATGCCGATCAGCCTTGGCTTCTAAATGCTGTACAACGGTCAAGCTGAGGCCTAAACAGGCAATTACTGCTGTAAAAAATATTTTTTTCCATCTTCTCTTGCATAAATCCACTCGGCAGACTTCCTTCCCAGGGTATAAATGTTATATAATGTATATATAGATTATTTTATAATTTATGGTTTTTATGATTGAGCAGAGGTTACAATACTTTTAACCATTCGCTCAAACTTTACTCTTGGCACCATGACAAAATGTCCACAGCCCTGACATTTCATGCCAATATCAGCGCCAACTCTGGTTACCTGCCAGATATAACTGCCACAGGGATGGGACTTCCTCATTTTGACCTGGTCCCCCACGTTGAATTTTAGTGCCATAAAAATCATCCTAACTTATAAAGGAGTTTGTAGTATGAAAGTATCTATTCTGCAAATGCCCATTGATAAGGGCAATATCGAGCATAATCTGGATGCCATGTCCGCCATGCTGGAGGAAACCATGAACAGCAGTAACAGGCCAGATGCTGTGCTTCTGCCGGAGCTTTGGAACACCGGCTTCTATCCTAGTCCCATCAGTGAATTTGCTGACAGCCAGGATAATTGGAAAAAACACATGGGACGCCTTGCTTCAGAATACACCGTCAATATTATTGCCGGTTCGCTAGCGGTAGAAAGAAATGGCCATATTTACAATACCTGCTATATCTTTGACCGCACAGGCACCAATATAGCCTCCTACGACAAAATCCATCTCTTTACTCCCTCCAAGGAGCACAAGGACTTTACCCCAGGTAACCAAATAACCACCTTTATGCTGGATGGCATAAAATGCGGGGTTATCATCTGCTATGACCTGCGTTTCCCAGAACTGTCCCGCCAGCTTGCCCTGAATGGTGTTTCCATTCTCTTTGTGGTAGCTGCCTGGCCAGTGGAACGCCTCCAGCACTGGGATACCCTGCTGAGAGCCAGAGCCATTGAAAATCAGTTCTTTGTGGCTGCCGCTAACGGTATTTCCCCTCGTAAGGGAGAATCCCTCCATCTGGGAGGAGGCTCCGCCATTTATGATCCTTGGGGAAGCCTCTTAGCCCAGGGCAGTACAGATAACCTAAAGGGAGAAATCCTTCAAGCCAATCTGCAGCCGGGAGTTATCGCTCAGATTCGCAGTCAGATTAATATCTTTCAGGACAGACGGCCTGATGTTTATACATTAAACCGGAAGTAGGTTACATCTCCGTCCTGCATAATATAGTCCTTGCCTTCCAGCCGCACCTGGCCCTTTTCTCTAGCTGCGGCTGTGGAGCCAGCGGCTACCAGATCATCAAAATTCACAATTTCAGCCCGAATAAAGCCACGCTCAATATCGGAATGAATCTTGCCTGCTGCCTTTGGTGCAGTGGTGCCCTTAACAATAGTCCAGGCACGACACTCATCAGGGCCAGCAGTCAGGAATGTCATCAAGCCCAACAAATCAAAGGCTGCATGAATCAACTTCTCCAAGCCAGACTGCTTCAAGCCCATTTCCTGCAGGAATTCCTTAGCTTCATCCTCATCTAGCTCGGCAATCTCAGATTCTACCCTGGCAGATATGGAAACCACCTGAGCATTCTCAGAGGCAGCATACTCCCGTACCTTCTGTACATGTGGATTTTCAGCATCAGCCGTAGCAACCTCATCCTCACCTACATTAGCTACATAAAGAGTAGGCTTCATGGTCAGGAAATTCATTTCCTTAATCATATCCCTCTCATCATCAGACAGCTCTACACTGCGGACAGTTTTGCCCTCATCCAGAGCTGCTTTTATTTTGTCCAAAACAGCCTGCTCTGCCTTGGCCTCCTTAGCACCGGATTTAGCCAGCTTTACCAGCTTCTGCATACGGCGCTCCAGTACCTCCATATCAGCTAGGCACAGCTCCGTGTTGATAATCTCAATATCACGAATTGGATCTATAGAGCCCTCTACATGAGTAATATCTCCATCCTCAAAGCAACGAACAACCTGAGCCACTGCATCTACCTGACGGATATGCTCTAGGAACTTGTTGCCCAATCCCTCACCCTTGGAAGCACCCTTTACCAAGCCAGCAATATCCACGAAACGGAAGGCTGCTGGAGTAGTTTTCTTGGAATTGTACATTTCATGCAGTACCTGCAGACGCTTATCTGGCACATCTACAATACCCACATTAGGCTCAATGGTACAGAAAGGATAATTTGCTGCCTCTGCACCAGCCTTGGTAATAGCGTTAAACAAAGTGCTCTTGCCTACATTTGGCAAACCAACGATTCCTACTTCTAAATTACTCAAAATATATTTCCACCTTTATCATTTATTTATTTTCTATACCCATTTGGGTTATGCTTCTGCCAATTCCAGCTATCACGGCACATATCTGCCAGCGTTCTTTTGGCCTCCCAGCCCAGCACAGCCTTGGCCTTGGAAGCATCTGCATAGCAGATAGGCAAATCCCCAGCCCGACGAGGCCCTATGGTATATTTAACTGGTACCTGATTAACCTCCTGGAAGGTGTTGACAATATCCAGAACACTATATGGCTTGCCAGTGCCCAGATTAAACACATCTATCCCCTGATGGTTTTTGGAAAACTCCACAGCCTTCAAATGGCCCTCTGCCAAATCTACCACATGAATATAATCCCGCAGACAGGTACCATCTGGTGTATCATAGTCATCACCAAAAATCGTCAGCTGCTGCCGCTGGCCAATAGCCACCTGGGAAACATAAGGCATTAGATTATTAGGAATCCCCTGAGGGTCCTCACCAATGCGACCGGATTCATGGGCTCCAATAGGATTAAAATACCGCAGTAAAACTACACCTAGGCGGGGATAAGCCACCGCTGCATCTGCTAGAATCTGCTCCATCATGGATTTGGTCCAGCCATAAGGATTTGTGCAAAGCCCCTTGGGCATATCCTCCTTATAAGGAGATGGATTCTGAGCCCCATAAACTGTAGCTGAGGAGGAGAAAATAAATTTATCCACCCCTACAACTTCCATAGCCTCCAAAAGCGACAGAGTCGTATTGATATTATTCCGATAGTACCGCAATGGCTGCTGTACAGACTCACCTACAGCCTTCAGGCCTGCAAAATGAATTACGGTATCAGGCTTTTCAGCCCTCATAATTCTTTCCATAGCCTGCTCATCCTGCACATCAGCCTCATAGAGGGCAACTTTCTTGCCTGTCAGCTCCTCAACTCTGGCTACTGCCTCTGGACAGCTATTGGCGTAATCATCAACAATTACTACTTCATAGCCATTGTTCAGCAATTCAACAGCGGTATGAGTGCCAATATATCCAGCACCACCTGCTAAAAAGATTTTCATAGTCGAGTCACTCCTTCATGAGTTCTTCTAAATAGGATCTAAAAGGACCGCCTAAATCTGGCCGCCGCAGGGCAAATTCCACCGTAGCCTTCAAAAAGCCCAGCTTATCTCCCACATCATAGCGCTTGCCCTCAAAGCAATAAGCCCACACCGGCTCCACCATTGCCAGCTGCTTCAAGGCATCCGTCAGCTGTACTTCTCCCCCCTTACCAGGAGCAGTATGCTCCAGCAGTTCAAAGATAGTTGGAGAAATAATATAACGGCCTAAAACAGCAATATTGCTAGGAGCCTCGCTCTGCTCTGGCTTTTCAATCATATCTGAAACCTTCAACAGCTTGGAGCCAGCAATTTCCTTGCCAGCCACAATGCCATAGGAGGACACCTTCTCCGGCATCACCTGCTGACAGCCCAGTACAGAGCCGCCATAGGCATCATATATATCAATCAGCTGCCGCAGGGCAGGCTGCTGACCCTTGGTGGCATCAGCATAAACCACATCATCACCTAAGAGCACTGCAAAAGGCTCCCCCGCCATAAAGGACTTGGCACAGAGAATGGCATCACCTAAGCCCCGCATTTTTTTCTGCCGGATATAATGGACATTAATATCTGCTGTTTCCCGTACAATTGCCAGCAAATCATCCTTGCCCTTTTCCTCCAGCTCCCGTTCCAAAACAGGAGCAGAATCAAAATGATCCTCAATGGCTCTCTTGGCGTGACCGCTGATAATCAGAATTTCTTCTATACCACTGGCCAGAGCCTCCTCCACAATATACTGAATGGTAGGCTTATCCACGATGGGCAACATTTCCTTAGGTGTTGCCTTGGTAGCCGGCAAAAATCTGGTACCAAAGCCAGCAGCTGGAATAACTGCCTTTTTAATCCTTGCCATAAAATCACTCCCCTAAACAAGATATTCCACATTATTATACCACAAACGAAAAAAATAAAAAACAAAAACGGGACACTGTCTAACAGCATCCCGTTATTTGACTATATTATTACCTTACCTGAGCAATTAGCAGGTATGGCACTTCTCATAGAGGCCCTTTTCCTTCAGAAGGTTTACCATAGTCTCACCAATCTGAGCTACGTTCTCAGCTACTGGAATACCAACAGCATTGAGAGCCTTAATCTTGTCAGCAGCAGTACCCTTGCCGCCAGCAATAATAGCACCAGCATGGCCCATGCGCTTGCCTGGAGGCGCCTGAACACCAGCAATGAAGCCTACAACTGGCTTATTAGGCATATTCTCAGCAATCCACTTCGCAGCATCCTCCTCAGCAGTACCGCCAATCTCACCAATCATGATGAGAGCCAGGGTATCATCATCATCCTTGAAGAGCTTCAAGGCATCAATGAAGTCAGTACCCTTAACAGGATCACCGCCGATACCAACAGCAGTGGTCTGGCCCAAACCAGCCTGAGACAGCTGGAAGGAAGCCTCATAGGTCAAGGTACCGGAGCGGGAAATTACACCCACATGACCCTTCTTGTAGATATAGCCTGGGATAATACCCAGCTTGGCCTCGCCAACGGTGAGAATGCCAGGGCAATTTGGTCCAACAAGACGGGTTTTCTTGCCCTCCATATAAGCGCGAACCTTAATCATATCCTGAACAGGTACATGTTCGGTAATGCAGACAACCAGATCCAAGCCTGCTTCTACACCCTCCATAATGGAGTCAGCAGCAAAGCGAGGTGGTACGAATACTACAGAAGCAGTAGCACCAGTAGCCTCAACAGCATCCTGAACAGTGTTGAATACAGGAACACCCTCTACCACCTGACCAGCCTTGCCTGGAGTAACACCTGCTACAATCTTGGTGCCATATTCCAGCATCTGCTTGGTATGGAACATTGCGGTTTTACCAGTAATGCCCTGTACAATAACCTTTGTATCTTTATCTAAAATAATACTCATCTTAGAAATCCTCCTTTTCCTTAAGCGTTCTTCTCAGCCTCTTTAACCAGCTTTACAATCTGCTCTGCGCCACCCTCCATAGTTGGAGCCATGATAACGTTCTTTACAGGCTTGTCGGTGAGAATCTTGCGGCCCAACTCTACATTGGTACCCTCAAGACGAACTACTACAGGAACAGGAATACCGTCAGTACCAGTCTTTTCAGCAATAATCTGAGCTGCCTTCTGAATACCCTCAGCAATAACATCGCAACGGTTGATACCACCAAAGATGTTTACGAAGATACCCTTGGACTGACCGCCATCCAGCATAATCTCAAATGCAGTAGCAATCTTCTCAGGAGTGGAGCTGCCGCCTACATCCAGGAAGTTTGCAGGATCGCCACCATAATACTTCAGAATATCAACAGTAGCCATAGCCAAACCAGCACCGTTTACCATGCAAGCTACGTCACCGCCCAGGTTTACATAGTTAAGACCCTCTTCAGCTGCCCACAGCTCCTTTGGATCCTCCTCAGTCTTATCTCGCAGCTCCACAACATCAGGATGACGGAACAAACCGCTATCATCAAAGTTCAGCTTAGCATCCAAGCAAATTACATCATCCTCAGCAGTAACAACCAATGGGTTAATCTCAACCTGGCTGCAATCCTTGCCAATGAATGCGTTGTACAGCTTCTGCATGGTAGCAGCAGCCTTGCGGATAACCTCTGGCTTAAAGTTCATCTTGTAAGCCATACGGGTAGCCTGGAATGGCAGCAGGCCAACAGAAATATCAATGTATTCCTTGATAATCTTCTCAGGATGCTCAGCAGCAACCTTCTCGATTTCCATACCGCCCTCTTCGGAACCAATCATAACGATCTTGGCAGTATTACGATCATTTACAAAACTCAGATAATATTCCTTGGCAATATTGGAGCCTTCCTCAATGAGAAGACGGTTTACCTTCTTGCCCTCAGGACCAGTCTGATGTGTAACCAGAACCTTGCCTAAGAGTTCGGTTGCATATTCCTTAACCTCATCAAGAGTCTTAGCAATCTTTACACCGCCAGCCTTACCGCGGCCGCCTGCGTGAATCTGTGCCTTAACAACAGTTACTTTGGCATTAAGCTCCTTGGCAGCCTCTACAGCTTCCTCAACAGTAAAAGCTGGCTTGCCATTTGGAACATTAACCCCGAAGGATTTCAGTACCTGCTTACTCTGATACTCATGAATATTCATTCAATCTGCCCCCCTACATTTGTATACATTATGTCTATGTACATATTTTATCGCTTTTTCTTCTTTCTGTCTATAGACCTTTTATATTTGTACAATTGTGTATTTTTACTCAACACTTTTTACAGATTTTCAATTTGGTTAATAATTTTGATGTTTTACCATTATTTCTAAAGTTTTTCACAAATTTTGCCCCTTTAAGCAAAATATTTGCCGTCAAGCAGGATATAAGGAACTTTTGTAGAATTTATTTATAATGGATAAAACAAGAGGAAGTGATTTGCATTGGGAAATAAACAAACCATGCTGATTGTAGATGACAAGGAAATAAATCGTGCCATTCTAGCCAGCTATTTTCGAGATGAATTTAATATTCTCCAAGCCGAGGATGGTCAAGAGACATTGGATTATGTTTATAGCCAGCCTATAGACATAATTATGCTGGATCTTGTCATGCCCAAAATGAGCGGAATGGAAGTATTGGACAAGCTGAAAACCAATCCCCGCTATAGCGATATTCCCGTAATAGTTACCACATCAGTCAACGACACCACCAGTGAAGCGTTTTCTATGGAAAGAGGCGCTGCGGACTATATTACCAAGCCTTACAATCCCATTATTGTGCGCTGCCGGGTCTTTAATGTGCTGGGCCGGAAAGAGAATGAACAGCTTAAGCTGCACCAAAGTGTACAGGAACGCCGCATTAGCGAAATGCAGCAGATTATTGATATTGACCAGCTAACAGGCCTGCTCACCCAGAACACCTTTCTCCAGCAGCTGCCCTCTATTATCAATGATGACAGCCATACCAGATACTATGTAATCTATCTGGACATATCCTGCTTCAAGCTGATTAACGAGTTGTTTAATATGGAAACGGGAGATATTATTCTCAAAACCGCAGCCTCCTATTTCAACACCATTATCGGCAAGCGGGGTATTGCCACCCACCTTTCCGCCGATGCCTTTGCCTTGCTGCTGCCAGAGGATTTGGTAGATATGGATTTGCTGATTCAAGGACTGGATGCCATGATGCATTCCCTATCCATTTATCGCAGTATCACCTTTTATGCTGGGGTATATCCCATTGACAATATCTATCTCGCCCCAGAGCAGATGCTGGACCGTGCCCATTTAGCCATGACCTCCGCCCGAAAGTTCCAGACCAAGCGTTATATAATTTATGACGATGCCCTGAGAGCCAAGCTAAGAGAGGAAAGGCTTCTTGCCAAGGAAATGGAGCCTGCCCTAAAGGAAGGACAATTCTTCGTGAAATTTCAGCCAATTTATCAATTGGTGGGAGATATTGACCATGTCATGCCTATTGCCGGAGAGGCTTTGCTTCGCTGGCAGCATCCCCAGCAGGGCGCCATCAGCCCCAAGAAGTTTATTCCCATTTTTGAAAAAAATGGCTTTATCAGCCGTATTGACCGATATGCCTGGGAACAGGCCTGCCATTTTCTCAGCCGCCAAAAGGATTGGGGCCTGCCTATTTATCCTGTTTCCATTAATATTTCCCATATTAATTTTTATGATAACTCCTTTGTGGATTATTTATTGCGGCTGCTGCGAAAATATGATTTAAAGCCTTGGATGCTGTGGCTGGAGCTAACAGAAAAGTCCTACAGCCAGGCACCAGAGCAGTTTTTCAAAATTCTCCGCCGGTTGAAAAGCTGCGGCTTTCAGGTCATTATGGATGCCTTTGGCAGTAATTTCAGCTCCGTAAGGCTGCTGCAAAATCTTACGGTAGATATGATAAAAATAGATTTGCACAGCTTCTATACTCAGCCAGACAATCCTCGAGGGGATATTATTCTCAGAACCCTTATTGAGCTGGCCAGCAAGCTGGATATCAAGGTGATTATTGAAAGCATGGAAACCAAGGAACAGGCAGAAAAGATGTTCAATATGGGCTGCTATAATATGCAGGGATTCTATTATTCCAGGCCACTTACCTCTGACAATTATATTGAATTTTTATCTCATCATACCTAAATTCATACAACCAATGTTGTATAACAAATTTCCTTTCCTGCAGGTCAAAATTTATCTGCAAAGCAAAAATGTCCTTTGATTGCGCCTAACTCTGGCACTCTCAAAGGACATTTTTTAGTTAAAGGTTAAAGATTAAAACTTAAATTTCTGAAGATCTTCCTGTACCTCCTGAGCCTGTCTAGCCAGAGAATCACTGGCTGAAGCTATCTCCTGAGCCGAAGCTGATTGCTCCTCCGTAGCAGCAGAAATAGACTGCATATTATCTGCCACCTTGGCAGCTCCAGTATCAATCTGCTCCATATGATGGGTTATCTCACTGCTCTGACCTGCCACTTGCTGAATGGAATCAGACATACTTTCAATCTTGCCAGCCACATTAACAACCAAGCCATTGATCTCCTCAAATACCTGCCGCAGTCCCTCTACAGACTCTGCTCCCTGTACCACAGCCTGACGACCGGAATCCATAGAGGCAACAGCCTTGGAGGTATCATCCTGAATCCTGCCAATCAAATTCGCAATCTGCTGAGCTGCTGTAGCAGACTGTTCTGCCAGCTTGCGAACCTCCTCGGCAACTACCGCAAAGCCACGGCCCTGTTCACCAGCTCTGGCTGCCTCAATAGCCGCATTAAGAGCCAGCAAATTGGTCTGCCCTGCCAAATCAGAAATTGTATCTACGATAGCACCAATTTCCTGGGAACGAGCTCCCAATTCATCTACCAGCTGAGCAGTGGTTCTTACCTTTTCCTCTACACTGTGAATCTGGTTAACGGATTTTTCTACTACCAGATTACCAGCCTCAGACTTCTTGGCAGCCTGATCTGCTTCCTGAGCTACTGCCTCAGTTTCCTGACTTATGGATTTGACGGACTGGCTAATAGAAGCCACACTGTCTGTACCATTGGTTACAGCGGTCTGCTGCTGAACCACCACAGCGGCAGCATCAGCCACAGACTGAGCTACAGAGGTAGCTGCATTGGCAGATTCCATAGAGCTGGAATTTAACTGCTGAGAGGCTGCTGCCATCTGCTCTGTGGTCTTGGAAACCTCCTTCAGCAAATCACCGATTTTCAGAGTCATATCATACAGGGCTCTATGTACATCCCCCAGCTCATCCTTCCGCTGAGATGGCTCGGTGCGCACAATAAAATTACCACTGCTAAGCTTGTCACAAACATGCACCATGATGTTCAAAGCACCTCTGATGGAATTTATCACCTTGTAGGAGAAAGCCAATAGCAAAAGCACACACACTATGGTGGCAATCAGCATAACCATCATGGAGCTGCGGCCTGATTCAGCAGCAGCCTCATTAGTAGCCTTGGCTTCTTCCTTGGTAATATTAGTCAGACTGTTTAGTGAATCCCTTAGCTTAACTGTATCATCCTTGCCTTTTCTGTTATATTCATCAATACCAGCCTGAGTGCCTCCCTGCTGAACAGCTGTCATAACAGCCGGCATGGATTTTTTGAAGCTGTCCCAATAGCCCAGCATTTCATCCAAGCCTTCAGCTGAACCATCCTTCTTGGCCAAGATAGAATATTCCTGCAATATGTCCTCCATTTCGGAAATATCCTTCTGCTGAGTCTTGCTCAGCTCTGCCAGACGGGCTGGCTCTGCTATTACCTGCATGGACCGTACCTGGATTGTACGCATCTTGCCTTCAGCCTGTCCCAACAGCTCTACAGATTTCATTTCCACATCATACATCTGTTGCATTTGCTCATGTCCATCATTAATCGACACAGCACCTCTAATGCCAATAATGGCCATGCCTACTACAGCAATGACTACCATAATCAAAATTTTAACATTTACCTTGATATTATCCATTACATACCCCCCCTTTAGCTTACCATAACCAACGCTTCCTATATCAATATATATACTTCAACATATATCGAAAAAATCCTGCTATGTTTTAATATTTATTCTAAAATTTTTATCTCATTTTTTTACCATCTGGCATTCCATGCAAAAATAATAAAAAACCGGTAGAACTACATAATAAAATGTAATTCCACCGGTTTTAACCAAAGAAATTCACATCACTATAGGGTAATACCCCTACTGATATACAATCGGGTTGACTAAAAATTAAGCCAATACTCTGGAGAGACGGATAAACTCAGGATCCAGAGTCTTGGTATTACGAGCAGCATCCTCCAAAGGAATCTCTACTACTGTACCAGTATCCAGACCATACATAATACCAGTCTTACCATTAATCAGGCCCAATACAGCCTTCTCACCCAGAAGGCTTGCATTGATACGATCCTGAACTGTAGGAGAACCACCACGCTGAATGTGGCCCAGTACAGTTACACGGGTATCAATCTGGGTTTTCTCCCCTACCTGCTTGCCTAATGCTACAGCAGAGCCAGCCCCCTCAGATACAACGATAATGCTGTAACGCTTGCCTGCCTCATAGGCCTGACGAATCTCAGCACACATACGATCCAGATTGTACTTGGCCTCTGGTACCAATACATACTCAGCGCCACCAGCAATACCGGTTTCCATAGCCAGCCAGCCAGAAGTCTTGCCCATTACCTCAAGAAGGATAATACGGCGATGAGCGCAGGCTGTATCACGCAGCTTGTTAATAGCATCTACAACAGTGTTAGCAGCAGTATCAGAGCCAATGGTATAGTCAGTACCCCATACATCATTCTCAATAGTACCAGGAATACCGATTACATTCATGCCCAGCTTCCCCAACTCCATAGCGCCAGCCTGAGAACCAGCACCGCCAATAACGATCAGGCCCTCAATACCACGCTTCTGCAGATTCTCTAAAGCGATTTTGCGGTTTTCCTCATCCATGAACTCAGGGCAGCGGCCTGTACCTAATACAGTACCACCACGCTGAATAATATCACCTACACTACGAGTATTCAATTCCTCTATCTGATCCTTCAGCAGACCCTTAAAACCATTTCTTACACCCCAGATACGTACACCGTCATGTCTTGCAGTACGCACTACAGCACGGATGGCAGCGTTCAAACCGGGGCAGTCATTTCCACTTGTCAAAATTGCAATATTACTTAACATTGTAAATACCTCCACATTTATGATTTTTGTAATATGAGCAAAGCTATTCGCTCTGCCCTATAGGTGGCACATTCTCCATCACATTATTATAACACCTAGCTTGTGTAAAGAAAATACCCTTGCATTTTTGAGGTTAAAAATCATCCTTTTTGCCGATCCCGCAGCTCTCGAGCTACATCTCTCTTGACAGCTCTTTCCTGCAAATCACGGCGTTTATCATAATTATGCTTACCACTAGCCAGGGCCAGCTCCAGCTTAGCCCGACCCTTTTTGAAATAAATTTTCAGAGGAACCAGAGTAAAGCCCTTTTCCCTAGTCTTGCTAAACAGCTTCACAATTTCTGCCTTATGCAGCAGAAGCTTCCGAGGCCGCAGGGCATCATGGTTAAAGATATTCCCCTGCTCATAGGGGCTGATATGCATATTCTGAATAAATACCTCGCCGTTTTTGATTTCACCATAACTATCCTTCAGATTTGCCTTGCCAGCCCGCAGGGACTTTACCTCGGTGCCCTTTAGCTCCAAACCAGCTTCATAGGTTTCATGTATAAAATAATCATGCCGCGCCTTCCTGTTTTCACAGACAATTTTCACGGCTGCATTCTTACGTCCCATAGAATCTCCTTTTTGCCTCAGATACTATAGGGATTAAAATCTGCTATAATATCCTGCTTGGCTCTGCGCTTTCCTTTGCGCTTCTTGTGCTTATCCTTTTTGTCTTTTCTCTTTCTGAAGATGTTTTCAGCTCTTTCTGACCGGAAGCCCTCCTGAGCCTCCAGCTTGGATTTTTTGTTTTTCTTCCTTTTGCCCGTCTTATCTCTTTTACCTGCCTTGCTGGTTTTGCGACGAGATTTTTCTTCCTGGGCAGCTTCCTTTGCTCCAGTCTTGCTCTTTCTATCCTGGCTATTTTCCATATTCAGAGCAGCTGTATCGCAATTATCCTTTATAAGGAAATCCAAGGAGCGAGCCTCCAAATCAGCTCTAGCCAAAAGCACCTCTACCTTGTCTCCCAGCTGGTAACGTCGCTTATGATGGGTTCCCACCAAAGCATATTGACTCTCCAGATATTCGTAATAATCGTCTTTCAAGGTGGTAATATGCACCAAGCCCTCTACACCATTATCCAGCTCCACAAAAACCCCAAAGCCAGTAACACTGCTGATAATCCCCTCAAAGGTATCACCTACAAACTGCTGCATATACTCTACCTTCTTCAAATCAGTAGTATCCCGCTCAGCATTAACGGCAATTCTCTCCCGCTGAGAAGCATGGTCTGCTCTTTCTGCCAGCTTTTCAATAATCTTCTCCCGCTTCTCCTTAGGAATAGAGCCTGTGGCAAAGGATTCCCTCAGCAGACGATGCACCATCAAATCTGGATAACGGCGGATTGGAGAAGTAAAATGGGTATAATACTTGGCAGCCAAACCAAAATGTCCCAGATTTTCTGCTGCATAACGGGCCTGCTGCATGGAGCGCAGGGCCACGGTGCTCACAATCTTCTCTGCTGGGCCACCTGCGATTTTCTCCAATACTGCCTGCAAATCCTTTGGCTGAACACTACCATCATGGGCAGTGCGAATATGCAGGCCAAAGGTGCCCAGCAGCCCATTCAATGCTGTAATCTTGGTTTCCTCTGGATTTTCGTGCACACGGTAAACAAAAGGCTGCTTGCGACGGCACATATGCTCAGCCACAGTTTCATTGGCAGCCAGCATACACTGCTCTACAATGGATTCACCCAGATTGCCTACCCGCTTGGTTAAGCCTACAGCCTTGCCATTTTCATCCAGCTTCACCTTGATTTCCGGAATCTCAAATTCAATGGAGCCTCGGCGATGACGATATTTGTACATGGCATTCCGCACATCCTGCAAGGTATGGAGGAAATTAACTATATCCTCATTATCCCGGATAAATTCCTTGTCCTTATCCACCAGAATCTTGTTCACCAAAGTATAAGTCAACCGGCGATAAACATGAATAACTACAGGCAGGATTTTGTAATCCACCACCTTGCCCTCTGGACTGATATGCATTTCACAAGCCATGGAAAGTCTATCCACACCGGCATTCAAACTGCAAATGCCATTGGAAAGAGCCTTAGGCAGCATGGGAACAACTCTATCCACCAGATAAACACTGGTGCCTCTAGCCTCCGCCTCTACATCCAAAGGCTCCTTTTCCCGTACATACCAGCTCACATCAGCAATATAAACACCAAGGAAGAAGCTGCCATCATCATTTTTCTCTACGTAAACACCATCATCCAAATCCTTGGCATCCTCGCCATCAATGGTGACAATCTTCAAATCACGCCTATCCTGACGGCCCTCCTTGCCAATGTAATCATCGCCGTTAATGGACTGAGGAATAACCTCGGCGGCCTTTTGTACCTCCTCTGGGAAGGTTTCGGACAAATCATATTGGCGCATAATGGACAAAATATCCACTCCAGGCTCACCCTTTTGCCCCAGCACCTCAATAATTCTGCCCTCAGCCTTGAGATTTCCCTCTGGCCACTGGGTTATTTCCACCACAACCTTGGCACCAGTAGCAGCCTGCAAGGAAGCCTCCTCCGGAACATAGATATCATTCTTTAATCTGGTATCATCTGGCACCACAAAACCAAAACGGCGGCTGGCGGAATAGATACCTACCACCCGGCTATTGGCTCTCTCTACAACCTCAACAATACGGCCCTCTCTGGCGTGGCCTGCATCCTGTGGTATCAGGGGAGCCTTGGCCAGCTGTACCTTTACTGTGTCCCCGTTCATAGCCGTAGCCATATCATGACCAGCCACAAATATATCTGCCTGATTTTTCATCATGCCCTCTGGCGTAACGAAGCCAAAGCCCTTGCTGTTAATTGACACCTTGCCAACAACGTATTCATCTGTATAGCTGTTCTTTCTCTGAGGCCTGCTCTCTGTATTTTCTCTGCCACCAACAGCCAAAACATTATTGTTCTTGATGGCCTTGCTTCTCTTTTTTCCTCTGCCTGTTGCAGAAGAACGAGCCTTTCTAAAGGTCTGCTTTTTCATGGGTATCCCCCCTGTTCCTATACTACCTATGCAAATTTATATAGGTAAAATTATTTTCTCATCACACCTATTTAGCCAAAAAATCGGCAATCTTCTCAAAGGCCTCCTGCCTCTGACAATCAAGACTTATCAAATGACCAGAATTATCCAGCCAATAAAGCTCCTTTTCTTCACTGCCGCTGCGGCGATAAATATACTGAGCACTCCGCTCCTTTACCGTATGATCATTACGTCCCTGAAGTATCAGCAAGGGACATTGGACTCTAGGCAGTTCGATTTTTACATCATCAATCAAATCCAAAAGCTCATGAACAGATACGAGAGGCATTTCCCCATAGGAATTATTACAAATATCCGGTATCCCTGGCAAATTGCGCCGTCTTTTGTGCTTATAACGGCCAGCACATTCCTCCCGAGGAGGAAGACGATACAAATGCCTATCCTCATGGATAAAAATCGGTGCTGCCAGCACCGCAGCTCTATATATAGCTGCATTGGCCGCCAGCTTCAAGGTCAAAAGGCCACCCATAGACTGGCCTACCAAGGATATTTTGTCACAACAGCCTGCCAACAGGGAATAGCCATCACAGACAGAATCATACCATTCCTCCCGGCCTGTTCGTGCCAAAGCCTCTGGTGTAGTACCATGTCCAGCCAAGCGTATCCCCAGCACTGTATAGCCCTGAGCATGGAGATACCTTCCTAGCAGCAGCATCTCTGCCGGAGTACCTGTGAAGCCATGTGTCAAAATTACACCATGCTTGCCTCCCTGCAAAAAAAAGGGCTCCCCTCCCTGTAAAACCATTACACCACCTCAAATTCGTCAATACTCTTCTACTATTCTACCACAAAAAATAAGCGTTCTCAATTTATATTGAGAACGCCTACCTGATAAATCTGCAAATATCTTAGAACGCTGTTGTCTTGGCAATAAACAGGGTAAGCACAGCAAATATTGCTGCCAGTACCACAGTTACCCGCGCCAAAAGAGCATCCAAGCCTCTAGCACTGCTGCTAAATACAGTATCACTGCCGCCGCCCATGCCCATACCGGCGGACTTGGGAGTCTGCATAATTACAGAAGCAATCAGCAGCAAACCCACTACAGCATCTAAAACCATCAAAACCGTAATCATCTACGGGACCTCCTCTATCATTTTCAAAGTCCCTTTATCATATCATATTTAGTCTGCAATAGCAATCTGAATCTTGGTGGTATTATTACCCTTTCTGCTAAAGCCTGCTTCTCCAGAGGAAATGCCGGAGGTAATAACTGTCACATCACCAGCCTCAATATAGCCCTCCTTCAGAGCTGCAGTAATGGTAGCTGTTGCAGTATCATCATCATCCCAGATACGGCCGTTAATCAACTGTACACCCCAATAAAGGCTCAGCTGGCGTGCCACCTTGGCAGTGGAAGCATAAGCCACAATATTGGCCAATGGACGATATTTGGAAACCACCTTGGTAGTATAACCAGAATGAGTAGGAGTCAAAATAGCCTTAGCTCCCAACTCATAGGACAGCTGCACACTAGAATGAGCAATAGCATCAGTAATATGCTTCTGCTCCTCAATACCCATATGTGCAAAGCGCTTTCTGTACTGAATAGTGCTCTCCGTCTTGATAGCAATCTTGCTCATGGTCTGAACAGCCTCTACTGGATAATCACCACTGGCAGTTTCACCGCTAAGCATAATAGCATCAGTGCCATCAAATACAGCGTTAGCTACATCAGAAACCTCGGCACGGGTAGGACGAGGGTTGTTGGTCATGGACTCCAGCATCTGGGTAGCAACAATAACCAGCTTGCCAGCCCGATTACACTTGCTGATAATCTCCTTCTGCAGGAATGGTACATCCTCAGCAGGAATCTCAACACCCAAATCACCACGAGCAACCATGATGCCATCAGAAGCCTCAATAATGGCATCAATATTCTTAACGCCCTCCAGATTCTCAATCTTGGAGATAATATTCATATGGCCCTTGTGCTCCTTGATAAGCTTGCGGATAGCCTTAACATCGCTGGCCCGCTGAATAAAGGATGCAGCCACATAGTCCAAATCATTCTCTACGCCAAAGATAATATCCTTTTCATCCTGTTCGGAAATAGGTGGCAGGCTAACAGCAACACCAGGAGCAGCTACGCGCTTCTTGGTGCTCATAGGACCGCTGTTCAAAATCTCAGTAACAATATCCTTGCCCTTGATTTCCTTTACCTTCAGACCAACCAAGCCATCGGAAAGCAGAATGGTATTGCCTGGCTTTACCTCCTTGTACAGCTCCTTGTGGCTGATAGGTGCCTGATGCTCATCACCTGGGGTATCAGCATAGGTCAGAACGAACTCCTCACCCTTGGTAAGCTGAACCTTGCCATCCTTAAACTCACCCAGACGCATCTCAGGGCCCTTTGTATCCAACAGCAAAGCTACAATCTTGTCAGCATGACGAGCTGCATCTCTTACCATCTTAATACGGCCCATATGCTCAGCATGATCACCATGAGAAAAATTAAAACGGGCACAGTTCATACCTGCACCAATCAGACCTTCAACTACGCCTGGTTTCTCAGTAGCTGGACCCATAGTACATACAATTTTAGTTTTCTTTAACATAGTGCAAAACACTCCTTCCGCACAACACACTCATACATTTTCTCTATTGAACTATAAATGATATAAATAGTTTACTTCTTCATCCATGAGCATTATATATGATAAATCTATACTTGTAAAGCCCTGTCAATAAGTCGTTGTAAACAATGTATACTTTGTACACTTTACTACAGATTATATCAAAATACGAATTTTGTAAAGGCCTAAAGCTTGGCATTTCCAATAATTATTACAGTTGGCAAAACTCATCTGGCGAATACCAAAGGTTATTTTTATCTAGTCGGAATTTTTAGCAGGATTTTTTTAATTTCTAGCGAATTAATATATACAAATATGGAAATAAAACTTTCATAATTCAAGAAAGGATGAGAAATATGTTTGTTGCAAACCGTATGACCAAGAATCCTATTACCGTGGAGCCCACTACTCCTGTAAATGATGCTGCCAAGCTAATGAAGCAGCGTAAAATCCGCCGGCTGCCAGTTGTGGAAAAGGGCTGTCTAGTTGGCATTATTAGCGACCGTGATATAATGCGGGTAGCTCCTTCCCCAGCCACCACTCTTTCCAAATTTGAAATCATGAGCCTGTTGGACAAAATGACTGTGGCCGAAATCATGGCCAAAGAAGTAGTATCCCTGCCAGATACAGCCACTATTGAGGAAGCAGCTCTGGTTATGTATAACGAGCGCCTCAGCGGTCTGCCAGTTGTTAGCAGCATGGGCGCTGTAGTAGGTATTATTACCGAGACTGATGTATTCAAAACCTTTGTTGATGTTATGGGCCTGGCTGATGGCAAAACCCGCCTCACCCTTGATGTAGTGGACAAGGTAGGAGTTGTTAAAGAGCTGGCTGGCATTATTGCCGACGCAGGCTACAATATTGACAGTATGGTAACCTGCAAGCAGGCGGCCATGTCCGGTCACTTTGAAATCGTTATCCGCCTTGATGCCGATAATGTAGACGACATCAAGGAAAAAATCGAAGCCAAGGGCTATAAGATTATCCACATCGCCAAAATTGGCCAATGAGATAAAATCAAAAAATACCCTCTGTCTGAATAAGCTTTTGTGGTTCACTACATAGCTTCTTACATGACAGAGGGTATTTGCTTTTAACCGCCCAGGTATGCCTTGCGAACCTCATCGCTGGCAGCCAGCTCCTTAGCATCACCACTTAGGGTAATACGTCCAGTTTCTAAAACATAAGCTCTATGAGCAATAGACAGTGCCATATTGGCATTCTGCTCTACCAACAGCACAGTGGTACCTGTTTTGTTAATATCCTGAATAATGGCAAAAATCTCCTTAATCAGCAGCGGCGCCAAGCCCATAGATGGCTCGTCCAACAGCAAAAGCCTTGGCCGACTCATAAGGGCACGGCCCATAGCCAGCATCTGCTGTTCACCACCAGAAAGAGTGCCTGCCAGCTGGCCGATACGCTCCTTCAAGCGAGGAAAACGGTTAAATACCAATTCCATATCCGCCTTAATGCCATCCTTATCCTTCCGGGTAAAGGCTCCCAGCTCCAGATTTTCCAGCACAGACATTTCAGCAAAAATCCGCCGTCCCTCTGGCACCTGGGAAATACCTGTCTTAACAATCTCATGGGCAGGCATTCCAGCAATATCCTGTCCTTCAAACTGAATACTGCCGGTCTTAGGCTTCAACAGCCCAGAAATGGTGCGAAGAATTGTGGACTTACCAGCTCCATTGGCGCCAATCAGAGTCACAATCTCACCCTCATTTACCTCCAGGGAAACACCCTTGATGGCATGAATAGCCCCATAAAAGACATTTATGTCATTTATTGTTAGCATAGTTCCCATATTTCCATCAAGCCTCCCCGCCTAAATATGCCCTGATAACCTCTGGATTCTCCTGAATCTCCTTTGGTGTACCATTGGCAATAATCATACCATATTCCAATACATAGATACGCTCGCAGATACCCATAACCAAACTCATATCATGCTCAATCAGCAGAACAGTCAAGCCAAACTCCTTGCGAATCCAGCTAATCATTTCCATAAGCTCCTTGGTTTCCTGGGGATTCATACCTGCTGCCGGCTCATCCAAAAGCAACAGCTTTGGCTTAGCGGCCAAGGCCCTGGCAATTTCCAAACGGCGCTGAGCACCATAAGGCAGATTTTTGGCCTGGTCATAAGCATGACCATCCAGCTTGAAGATTTTCAGCAACTTCATGCTTTCTTCCTCAATCTGCTTCTCCTCAGAAAAATATCTGCCTACCCGAAAAACAGTTTCCGCCAAACCATATTTTACATGGGAATGAAAGGCAATCTTAACATTATCTAGTACAGTCAACTCAGAGAAAAGACGGATATTCTGAAAAGTACGGGCAATGCCTCGCTGAGTAATCTCATAAGGCTTCTTCCCTACAATGCTCTTGCCAGCAAATTCAATATTGCCAGTGGTAGGCTGATAAACCCCGGTAATCAAATTAAAGGCCGTGGTTTTGCCCGCACCATTAGGGCCAATCAAGCCAATAAGCTCACCTTTATTAATATAGAAATCAAAATCAGAAACAGCCTTCAGACCGCCAAATACAATGGAGACATTTTCTGCTTTGAGAAGTACCTCACTCATGATTCATGCCCCCTTTTGAAAATACGACGGAAGATACCCATGCTGGTAACCTCCATATAGCCAAACAAGCCCTGTGGACGATAGAACATCAGCAAAATTAAGGCTAGTGCATAGATAATCATACGGAACTCAGGCCAAGGAGATAAAATAGCAGAAATAAAGGTTACTACAAAGGCACCAGCAATAGAGCCGGTAATGGAGCCAAGTCCTCCCATAACCACCATAATCAGATAATTAAAGGAAGCCAAAAAGGTAAAGGAGCCAGGGCTGATAATATAGAAATTATGTCCAAAAAGACAGCCAGCCACACCGGCAAAAGCCGCACCAATGGTAAAAGCCATTACCTTGTATTTGGTGGTGTTAATCCCCATAGCCTCCGCCGCAATTTCGTTTTCTCGAATGGCAATACAAGCCCGTCCATGAGAGGAATTAACAAAGTTTTTAATCACAAACAGAGTAAAAATCATAATCAGGAAAACCCAGGCAAAATTAGTATGATGGGTAATGCCCTTGAAGCCAGCAGCTCCCCCTACATAATCCAGATTCATAATCACAATACGGATGATTTCACCTAAGCCCAGAGTAGCAATAGCCAGATAATCTCCCCGCAGACGGAGAGTTGGCAGACCAATTAAAAAGCCCAGCAAACCTGCCAGCACCGCTCCCGCTATAATAGCCACAATAAAAGGCAGATGGAAGAAGGTAGTCATAACCACACCAGTATAAGCACCTACCGCCATAAAGCCTGCATGTCCCAAAGAGAACTGTCCTGTATAGCCGTTAATCAGATTCAGGCTCACAGCCATAATAACATTGATGCCGATAACAATCAGGTTCAGCTCCCAGAAGGATGTAAGAACCCTGGTGGTAATCAGAACCTGCAGTATAGCAAAAATCACCAGAGACAGGCCCAGCATAATCAAATCATTTTTACGCAGCAAATTCATATCCTGTCACCTACACTTTCTCACGGGTATTCTTGCCAAAAAGACCAGATGGCTTAAACAACAATACCAGAATCAAAATCGCAAAGGCCGCCGCATCACGGAAGGTGGAGGAAATAAAGCCAGAAACCAAAGCCTCAATCACACCCAAAATAATACCGCCAGCCACAGCACCAGGCAAAATACCAATACCACCCAGAACCGCTGCTACAAAGGCTTTCAGGCCAGGCATAATACCCATTAATGGATCAATGGAGTTATAATAAACACCAACCAGCACACCAGCAGCCGCAGCCAAGGCAGAGCCAATACAGAAGGTAAAAGAAATAACCCTATCTGCATTTATACCCATCAGCTGAGCCGTTTCTACATCAAAGGAAGCAGCCCGCATGGCCTTACCCAGCTTGGTTTTCTGCACAATATAAGTAAGAATCAGCATCAGCACCAGAGTAATACCCATAATCAGCATCTGCTGGCCATTAACTATAAAAGGACCCACATTAAAAGCTACACTGGGAATAACCTCTGGAAAGGTTCTTGGAGTAGGGCTGACAAAATACATGCTGGCATATTCCAGGAAGAATGATACACCAATGGCTGTAATCAAGACAGAAATTCTTGGGGCATGACGCAGAGGCTTGTAGGCCAATCTTTCTACAATCATACCCAAAATACCAGTTACCACCATGGAAATCAGCAGGGCTGGCACAATGGACAGGCCAGCTCTAGTAATAGCAAAAAAGCCAATATAGGCACCTACCATGTAAATATCACCGTGAGCAAAATTAATAAGCTTGATGATACCGTAAATCATGGTATAGCCCAAGGCAATCAGTGCATAAATGCTGCCCAGAGAGACACCATTTATCAGCTGTTGGACAAACTGATGCAAAAAGTCCATAAATATTCCTCCGAACTTTTTAATTAATTTATAAAATAAAAAATATAAATACAAAAACGCCTAAAAACCTAGAAAAGAGGTCCAGCCTATGACATCTGTATTGATACCATCAGCTGTGACCTCTATTCTGGACAGAACGCTAACCTAGCGTTCTCTGGCCATCTATGCACATATTACCTGCACAGGCAGGACATATCATACATATTATTTGCTTGGAGCAATTCTGCTCTTGAATACATACTTGCCATCAACATTCTCAATGATAATAGCATCCTTAATAGGATTATGAGTTGCAGGATCCATAGTAACCTTGGCAGTAGCAACCTGCAGATCCTTGGTTTCCTCAATAGCCTTGCGGATAGCCTCAGGGTCATCACTGCCTGCACGCTTCAAAGCATCTACAAGCAGCTTGCCTGCATCATAGCCCAGAGCGGCAAATACATTTGGTGCATGACCATATTCCTTGCTAAAGGCATCAATAAAGCTCTTAGCACCTGGGTCCTCTGCGAAATAATGAGTAGAGAAGTAAGTATTGTTCAAAGCGGAAGCACCAGCAATATCAGCAACCTTTGGATCATCCCAGCCATCAGTACCCAGCATAGTAGCAGTAATACCGATTTCACGAGCCTGCTTTACAATCTTGCCTACTTCTTCATAATAAGCTGGTACAAAGATTACATCAGCATTAGCAGCCTTAATCTTGGTCAGAGCAGCCTTGAAATCCTGATCCTTGGCCAGGAAGGACTCCTGCATTACCACCTTGCCGCCAGCGGCCTCAAAAGTCTCCTGGAATACCTTGCCCAGGCTCTTGGAATAGTCAGAGCTGGAATCAATGTACATAACAGCAGTCTTAGCCTTCAGCTCCTTGCTGGCAAACTGCGCCATAACAGTACCCTGCTGTGGGTCAATGAAGCAGCTGCGGAAAATATAAGGCTTTACAGCGCCATTCTCAACAGTTACATCAGGATTGGTAGCTGCAAAAGCGATTACAGGCACCTTATTATCAGTAGCCACCTGGGATTCAGCAATAACATTAGCTGTTACAGCAGGGCCTACAATAACCTTTACACCATCATCAGAAATCAACTTGGTAGCAGCATTTACAGCCTCAGCAGACTCAGATTTATTATCTGCCTCCACCAACTTAATCTGCTTGCCGTTAATACCGCCAGCCTCATTGGCCTCCTTAATAGCCAAGCGGAGGCCCTCCAGACCTGCATTACCATAGTTGGCCTGATTGCCAGTCATCTCAATATTGGCACCAACCTTAATTTCATCACTGGAACCACTATCCCCGCCACAGCCTGCAAATACTGTGGTCAGCATAGCTACACCTAAAACTGCACTGGCCAGACGTAGTTTTTTACTAAAAAACATAACCATTCCTCCTATTTATTAGTCATCTGTTAGTGGAGTACCCATACATTTTTTATATCCACCTTATGCTAATGGCAATATTATAGTTTACAAGTTTACACCTGTCAATACTTTCTTGTGTGTATTCAATGTACATTTATGCTTTTTATCCTCATATAGTAGATTATTACAGGTGAAATGAATTTGTAATTATTATCCACAGATAATTAAAATAAACAATTTGAATTAATATTTCTCTTACTGCCAATTTTGTTATATAATATAAGAGTTACATTATACGGAGGAGGGGTTTATTCTTGAATCTAAAAAACGTTATTAAAAGGTCTGGCCTTACTGTAGACTATGACCGTTCCAAAATCTATAATGCCATTGCCGGAGCTGCCAAGGAAATACCTGACAGCATGACTGATGAGGAAAAGGAAGGGATTACCAACCAGGTTGAGAATACCATTGCCAACCTTAGCAGTATTACCGTAGAAGAAATACAGGATGTAGTGGAGCAGGTGCTGATGAAGCAGGGCTTCTTCGATGTTGCCAAGCACTACATTATGTACCGCCAGCGCCATGCAGAGCGCCGTGAAGCTCAAAAAAACCTGATGAAGAGCTACAAGGATATTTTCTTTGCCGATGCTATTGATTCCGATATGAAGCGGGACAACGCCAATATCAACACCGATGCCTCTATGGGCATTATGCTAAAGCTAGGAGCCGAGGGTGCCAAGCATTTTGTTGACAACTATGTGCTGCCAGAGGAATTTGCCCAGGCAGACAAGAATAATTTCATTCATATCCATGATAAGGATTTCTCCTTGATTACCTTGAACTGCTGTCAGATAGATTTGCTGAAGCTGTTCCACGGTGGCTTCTCCACAGGTCATGGCTTCCTGCGGGAGCCAAATTCCATTCGTGCCTATGCGTCCCTGGCCTGCATTGCCATTCAGAGCAATCAGAATGATATGTTTGGCGGTCAGAGCATTAACGCCTTTGATTTTGCTATGGCCGAGGGTGTACACAAAACCTTCTGCAAGGCAGTAGCTGATGAAGCCTACAAATCTATGGTTTATCGCTTTGGCACTGAGATAGCTGGTGATGCCAAAGCTTTCCGGGATAAGTTCCGCAGCCATATGGACTATAGCCAATGTCGTTTTACCGATGGAGATGCTCAGGCACCTTTGGAGGCTGTAGAAATGATTCTTCATGCTCTGGAGGCCACCAAGCCAGAGGAGCTGACCGAGGCCTCTGTAGGTGATTTGACTCAGGATGCTGTAAACATCTATCATTTGGCCTGTGCCGATACTACCGAGGAAACCCATCAGGCAATGGAGGCCCTGATTCACAACTTCAACACCCTCCACAGCCGGGCCGGTGCCCAGGTTCCTTTCAGCTCCATTAACTATGGTATGGACACCAGTGCTGAGGGCAGATTGGCTACTAGAGAGGTATTAAACGCTATTCAGGCTGGTCTGGGCAACGGGGAAACCGCTATTTTCCCTATTTCTGTATTCCAGCTCAAAGCCGGAGTCAATTACAACCCAGATGATCCTAACTACGATCTTTTCCAGCAGGCCTGCCTGGTAAGCTCCAAGAGATTGTTCCCTAATTTTGTCAACATAGATGCTCCATATAATTTGCAGTATTATCAGCCAGATAACTACAACTCCTATGTGGCTACTATGGGCTGTCGTACCCGAGTTATTGGCAATGTCAACGGCCCTAGTGAGGCTGGCAGCCGTGGTAATTTCTCCTTTACCACCATTAATCTGCCAAAGCTGGCTTTGGAGGCCAAGGGCAATCTGGACAAGTTCTGGCAGCTGCTGGATAAATACATCCAGATTAGCCATGACTATCTCCTGTTCCGCTTCCAGACCATCAAGGAAAAGCATGTTTATAACTACCCATTCCTCATGGGACAGGGAGTCTGGATGGACAGCGACAAGCTAAAGGCTACCGATACCATAGAGGAAGTGCTGAAAAAGCACGCTTCCTTCTCCATTGGCTTCTGTGGCTTAGCCGAGTGTCTGGTGGCTCTCATTGGCAAGCATCACGGCGAAAGCGAAGCTGCTCAGGAGCTGGGCTTGAAGATTGTGGGACATATCCGTCAGAGAACTGATGAATATACCGATGCAGAATCCATTAACTGGAGTACCTTTGGTACCCCTGCCGAGTCTACTGCTGGCCAGTTCCAGCGGGCTAACCGCAAGAAATTTGGCATTATTCCTGGAGTTACGGATAGAGATTATCTCACCAACAGCTCCCATGTGCCTGTTTACTATCCAATTCGAGCTTTGGATAAAATCCGCATTGAGGCCCCATATCATGAGCTGGAAAACGCTGGCCATATTGCCTATGTGGAAATGGACGGGGATCCATCCAAGAATGTAAGGGCCTTTGAAACATTGGTACGAGCTATGCACGATGCCAATATGGGCTATTTCTCCATTAACCATCCAGTAGATAGAGATCCAGTCTGTGGCTATACCGGCATTATCGAAAATGAATGTCCACATTGCCACCGTAAGGAAATCGTTACCGGTCACAAAACCATAAAGCGTATTGTTGAATAATTGAAGCTATAAAAAAGCCTTTGAAACCATCTGAGTTTCAAAGGCTTTTTAATTTTTATTCTTTCTACCGTACCATTTCCCCCACTGGTGGCATAAATATGTGTCCAGAATTCTGGGTACATTACAATAAAGCAGCATATTTGGCAAATTCACTCTTAGGTATTCCAATGAACTCCATAGCCTGTTCCTTGGACCAGCTATTCTTGGCAATAATCACTCGCAGAATTTCTAAAGTGTTATTTAACGCACCAATAGCTTTGCCACGCGCTTCACCACGTGCTTCTACCTTATCCAATACCTCACACATATTGATACCCCCCTTGTCATGAGCAAGTTCTCTACCCATTTCAGCATATTTATTATCCTGAGTTAGTACAGACATTAATTTCAAGAAACTATCTGCATGCCTGATAATTTTATCCTTTGGTACATAATCATTATTTTCATTAATCTGTACAAAATAATCTGCAATAATTTGAAAATCGCTGGTAAATTTTTCTACCTGCTCCCCTGTAAGCCTTGGTACATCAATCAGATTGATTTTGTAGTCACTTACAAATGGCTTCAAATCAGCAGGTATTTCCAATACATCATATAAACTCAATGGTTTCTTCCAGGGTACTTTACCGAAATACAAAACAATAGTTACAACTGGATAACGCTTATGGCGAATCTTATGTTTTTTTCCTGTTATTTCATCAATAACTATTTCATCCTGATTCATTTCATCCCGATAGGAGCTGCCATCATAGCCCATCACCCGCAGTGGCATATCCATATCTATAGCCAGCTGATTCTCAACTCCCAACAGGGCTATACGAATATAGCAATTCTTATTCACCCAATATTTAACTACATCCCGCTCCTGCTCGTGTATTACATTATCATCAGCTTTGTATTGGGATTTAGCCGTAGCATCAACAAGAGCTTCTGGCTTGATTACCTGGCGCCCATCAAAAAGTGTTGCATTAACAATATCCGAAAAAACATCGTTATACGCTTCAAAATTTTTCTGCGTAATATCCTTTTGTCCCATAATCATAACACCTTTCCTATATTATCGCAAATTAGAAAATCCAAATCAAGTTGATACCAAAAAATGTGATACCATAAGCCATTTCTTGACCTTACACCTCCCAATATTTTATTTATAGACAACAAAAAATCCTTTGCAAAAATAAGCTTACAAAGGATTTTCATATTTATATATTCGACAATATTTTCCAATCTCCTGCTTGAATAAAAATAATTTTTAAATTGAAAGAAAATACAATGGCATTTTCTTTCAATAATACATGTTTATGGTGAAATACTTACTAACTCTATCAGCTAAAAAATCTACGCAGGCCGTTTAGAATGCCTTCTGCGGCCCGGTTAATACCAGCCTCGGAATTCATCAGCTTTTCTTCCTTGTCATTAGAAATAAAGGCCATCTCTACCAAAGTAGCTGGCATATCTGTATGCTTTACTACATAGAAATTACAGCTCTTGGTGCCTCTGTTCCCAGTACCCAGAGCCGTTACCACACCCTCAGACAAATACTGGGCCAATCTCTGGCCAGCCTTGGAGCCTTTGGTATAATAATACCCTGTGGTCCCGCTAGGAGTGCTGTTGGTAAAGGAATCCATATGCATGGAAATAAAGATGTCTGCATTGCCATCATTACCTACATCACAGCGAGCCTGCAGCTCCTCCACATCAGAAGCATTGGCTTTCTTAGGAGATACCTCTGTATCTGTGGTTCGTGTCATCAGCACCGTAGCCCCCTCTGCCTGCAGCAGCTTCTGCAAAGCCTTGGCCACCCGCAGGGTAACTCCCTTTTCCGTTACTCCCGTAGGCCCAATGGCGCCGGTATCACTGCCGCCATGACCTGCATCCAGAGCAATGATTTTGCCCTTCAATCCAGGGGTAAGGACAGGCTCCTTTATAGTGCCACTAGGGGCAGTTCCCACTGTATCGCCCTTATTAGTGTCGGAGCTGGTGCTGCTGCTGCCCGATGTGTTAGGTTGTGTCTGCGGCTTGAAATCTATACCGGAGTTCTTACTGCCTCCTCCCACCTTGCCAAAGTCCATAACCACTCTATAGGCCGTTGTGCCTCCCTTTAGGGCAAATACCTTGTAATTATTTTTGCCCATAGAGCTTTCTACCACCACCCGCACTGTAGAGCTGTCATGCTGAGCAATCCGCACCGCCTTGGCAAAACGGCTGTCAATATTGGTAGCCTTCTTTACATTGGGACTAACCCAGGCATTCTGAATATCAATGATAATCCTCTGGGGATTGGAAATAACGCTAACCTTGTACTCCGTCTCCTTGGTGCCATCCACCACAATACGAGTTTTGTCTGCATCTGTACTTACCCGAATGCCGGTAATCTCCGACATACTGCCAGCCCGCTGGGCAAATCCCGCTGCCTCAGCTCCTTGCTGTCCCCACAGCAGCAGGCACATTGTCAGAAGCAGTACCAGAGCAGACCATATTCTATTACCATCCATTTCCTTGCCATATTCCACGGTTCTGTCCTCCATATATGCTTAGAGCATATTCTGCAAAAATGCCACGGTTCTTTCCTGCTTAGGATGAGCAAAAAATGCCTCTGGCTGGCCCTGCTCCACAATCACTCCATCAGCCATAAACATAACATGGCTGGCCGCCTCTCTGGCAAAGGCCATTTCGTGAGTTACCACCACCATAGTCATATGCTCCTGAGCCAGCTCCCGCATGGTTTTCAAAACCTCCCCAGTCAGCTCCGGATCCAAGGCAGAGGTAGGCTCATCAAACAGCATAATCTCTGGCCTCATAGCCAAGGCTCTGGCAATAGCCACTCGCTGCTGCTGACCGCCAGACAATCTGCCAGGATAAGCATCCCGTTTGTCAAAAAGCCCAACTTTCCGCAAAAGCTCCTCTGCCTCTGGACGAACCTCCTCCACAGAACGCTTTTTTACCTGCACAGGAGCCTCCAGCAGATTCTCCATAACAGTCATATGAGGAAAAAGATTAAACTGCTGAAATACCATGCCTGTGCAAGCCAAAATCTCCCGGGACTTAGCCTCATCTACATATTCAGCCCTGCCATCAGCCCCGTTTTCCGCCAAGGCATGTCCCATAATCTCGATTTTGCCTGAATCAATCTCCTCCAGACGATTGATACACCGCAGCATGGTGCTTTTGCCAGAGCCAGAAGGACCAATAATAGCCAATACATCACCCTTGGCCACAGAAAAATCAATGCCCCTCAGCACCTCCAGCTCCCCAAAGCTTTTATGTATATCCGTCATTTTTAACATAATATTATTGGTCATATTTTGCATAATGTGCCTCCAGCTTCTTAAATGCCCAGGTAAGAACAAAGGTCATTACCAGATAAAATACACCGGCAATTACAAAAGGAGTCATATCAAACTCCCTCTGCACAATGGTGCGAGCCACCCGCAGCAAATCATTCATGGCCAAAATATAAATCAGAGAGGTATCCTTTACCAGATTAATGGTTTCGTTGCTAATAGGCGGCAGTACGTGACGAATCATCTGAGGAATGACAATCCGACGCATGGTCTGGGGATAGGTCATGCCCAAGGTCTTGGCTGCCTCATACTGGCCCCGGCCAATGGCCTGAATGCCAGCTCGGAAAATCTCTGCAAAATAAGCCGCATAGTTCAGCACAAAGGCCAACAAAGCCGCCGCAATATCCGGCAGCATAATACCCACCATAGGCAGGGCAAAATAAACAAACAAAAGCTGCAGCATCAGCGGTGTACCCCGCATAATCCACACATAAAACTCCATTAATAGCCGCAAAGGCTTCAAGGAGGAAATCCGTCCCAATGCAGCCAACAGGCCAATGGGCAGAGAAAGCACCAAGGTAATACAAAAAATCTCCAGTGTAACCTGGGTTCCCTCCAGCATCAGGGTAATTGTATGTAACAGATTATCCATAAATCAAAAACACCCTTTCAAAACAAAAGCACAGTCGATTCTATTGTACTTCATACAGCACAAAAATAAAAGACCCCTCAATAAAATTAAGGAGCCTTTTACCCAAATTTTCATTACTTATTTGGTAATATCCTTGGCAAACCACTTTTCAGAAATCTTGGCTACAGTACCATCAGCCTTCATTTCATCGAATACCTTCTGCACCTCATCCCGCAGCTTCTGATCATCCTTGCGGAAAGCAATGCCAAACTGGCTTACAGTACCAATAACAGTATCAATAGCCTGAATCTCATCAGGATGCTTGCTGATATAGTAGCGACCGATAATCTCGTCCCCCACTACTGCATCCAGACGGCCATTCTCCAAATCCATAAAAGCATTGATATAATCAGGATAATATTTTACTTCCTTCATGGAAGCCTTCAGCTCTGGCTTGTTCTCAAAATACTCCTCAGTGGTACCACCACTCTGTGTACCAATGGTCTTACCAGCCAAATCGGCCTCACCAGCTACAGCCACCTTGCCATTCTTGGCTACAAATACAATCTGGCGGTTATCCATATATGGCTCGCTGAACAGCATATTTTCCTTACGCTTGTCAGTAATATCCAGACCATTCCACAGAATATCTACGCGACCGCTTTTCAGCTCAGCCTCCTTGGAATTCCAATCTATAGCCTTGAACTCCACCTCACGGCCCAGACGCTTGGCCACTTCCTTAGCCAAATCAATATCAAAGCCTACAATTTCATTCTTCTCGTCCTTGAACCCCATTGGCGGGAAGCTGTCATCCAAGCCTACCACAATCTTCTTGGACTCTTCCTTCTGAGCAGAATTACTGCCGCACCCAGCTAGGGCTGTTACCGCCAAAACCAGCATCATACACAGAGCAAAAATCTTCTTCATTCCTCGCACACTCCCTCTAGTGTCTTTATATTCACAGCTACTATTATACTTTATTTCATTAAAGTATGACAAGGGGAAATTACTAAAATTTTATTTTTTTTATTTTTAATCAACTGTACACGAGCACAGTTTTATTGTATAATAATAGAAAGAGAATTTTTGATGAAAATCAAGTAGAAAAATACCTAAACTTAGGCGGTGATTTAGTGGTAACTATCAAAGAAATTGCAGCTTTATGTGGTGTATCCAGAGGTACGGTAGACAGGGTTCTCAACAATCGTGGCAATGTAAAATCCGAAAAAAAAGCTCTTATCCTAAAGGTTGCCAAGGAAATGAAATATACTCCCAATCCAGCCGGCAAGGCTCTGGCAGCCCGGAAGCTAAAGCCCACTGTGGCTGTAGTGATGCCCTCCATTGGCATCAGCTTTTTTGATGTGGTTTTGGAGGCCATGCAGAAATCAGCCTCCTCCTATGCCATGTATGGTATGCAGGTACAGTGGTATCTCTCCAAAGGCTATAATGCTGAGGTGCAATACAATCAGCTTATGAAGCTGAAGGAGAAGGTGAACGGCGTGATTCTCATGCCTATTAATGATGAACGCATCTGTCAGGCTATAAAGGCTCTAACAGACGATGGGGTATTTGTGGTCACCATTAATACAGATATTGAGAACTCCACCCGTAACTGCTATGTAGGTACAGATTATGTGAACGGTGGCCGTACCGCTGGAGCCTTGCTGCAGCTGCTCCACAAGGGACAGCTTAATGTAGGTATAACCTTGGGTTCTCTCCAGATTCTGGGACATCAGCAAAGACTAGAGGGCTTCCGTCATATACTTCAGAGCAATGCCCAAGCCAAAATCCTAGGCATCGTAGAGGATCAGGATGATGAGATTCTTTCCTATGAAAGGAATCTGGCCTTGCTGAGAGAGCATCCAGAGATAAATGCCCTCTTTGCCGCCACCTCTGGTGGTATCTATGGGGCTTGTCGGGCTATTATGGCCTGCCAGCCTTCCCATAATATGACTGTGGTGGTCTTTGATAACCTCCCTACCACTATAGAGCTTATGGAGCAGGGCATCGTACAGGCCACTATCTATCAACATCCCCGCCGGCAGGGACAAATTGCCATGCAGGTAGTTTTTGATTATCTGGTGAATGGCAAGGCTCCTGAAAAGGAGCTTTATCTCCTAACCAACGAGATTCGTATTAAGGAAAATATTTCTACTCCAAAATATTGACAACGTATATATTTTATCTGTACAATTAGTATTGAAGGTAGGTGTTTATCATGGCTGTTATTAGTACCAACATCAAAATTGATTCAGATTTAAAACAACAAGCTCAGGCACTTTTCAGCGACTTGGGCATGAACCTCACCACTGCCGTAAATATTTTTTTAAAACAGGCTGTCCGTGAACGCTCAATTCCGTTTCACATTGGCGACCCTTTTTACTCCAAGGCAAATCAGGATTATCTTACCAAGATTATTGCTGAGGTGGAATCTGGTCGGTCAAAACTTGCTTCCCATAAACTGCTGGAGGATTGACTATGAATCTTCTCTGGCATGAAAACGCATGGCATGAATACTGCGAATGGCAACTTGAAGACCGCAAGACACTTAAACGCATAAATGAACTTCTAAAGGATGTATGTCGTAATCCGTTTTTGGGTATTGGCAAACCAGAAGCATTAAAGGAAAACCTAGCAGGATATTGGAGCCGTCGAATTGACCAAAAGAACAGGCTGGTATACAAACAGCTTGACAATGAAACAATTCTTATAATTCAATGCAAGAATCATTATTAAGAGGCTATATTTAAAGCCTCTTTTTTCTTTTCAAATTCAGCCAGCATATATTTTCCTTATACACAAAAAGAGCAGCTCCGGAGAGCTGCTCTAAATTGTTTAATTGTTTCGCCTTGGCGAGATTCCTGCTAATCTGGAGATTAGAACAAGAAGTCAACACGAGTCCAAACGCCAGTAACCTTATCCTTAGTGGTCACAGCAGTGTCCTTGCCGTTGAAGTACTTAGCAGTTGCAATGATGTTCTTAGCGAAGGTGTAATCAGCACCGATCTCCCAACCCTTCAAGGTCTTGTATCCAAGATAGCCATCCGTGTGATCATAGGTAGCTGCGAAGGAAGCAAATGGTGCCAGCTGACGATATGCTACATAAGTGCCCCAAGAACCAGCATCAGCTGCATCAGCACCCTTGTAGTTCAACTGGATGCTGTAAGCGTTGTTAGCTGCATTCTTTACTAAATTCTGAGAAGGACCCCAAGCATAGTCACCAGTCAGCTTTACATTGCTATCAAATGCATAGCCAACACCCAGATCAACTACATGGAAAGAAGTCTTGTTATTATCCTGCGAAGTGTTAGTAGCACCAACATTGCGGTAGCCAAGACCAGCATCCCACTTACCCTGTGCATAATCAGCCTCTACAGCCCAATAGGTAGCAGAACCGTTATTCTTGGTTTCATCATTAACGTAAGCAGTCTTCCACAGCTTAGCATTATCTACACGACCAGCAGTAGCCTTTACCTTCCAAGCCTCAGTAGGAGCATAGGTGAACTCAGCACCAGTTACCTCGGTATCGAATACCAAGCCATGGGAAGCATCAGAGAAGGAACCGAAACGACCCAGCTTAACATCCATCTTGCCATACTGGCCTTCAGTCCAAATGTGGTTAACCTCTACGCTCTTAGCAGCAGCAGTCTCGTCCTTATTTACATCATAGTCAATACGAGCATGAGCAGACCAATTCTCATTAATAGTCATGGAAGGCTCAAAACGCAGCTTCAGACCATTGGTCTCAGCCTCTCTGTGCTTATCTGCTTGCTCATAGTTAGTGGTGTTCCAGTCATAACGAACCAAACCCTGCCACTTAACATTGTCAGTCTTAGCCTCCAGATCAGCTACGCGAACACCCAGGTTAGCCAGCTCATCGGAGAACTCAGCAGCCAATTTGTCAATCAGAGCCTTGTTGTTGTTGTCAGCAGCCTCGGACTTAGCCATAGCCTTTGCAACAATCTGAGCCATCTCATAACGGCTCATGTTCTGGTCACCCTTGAAAGTGCCATCAGCAGCATAGCCGTTTACAACGCCATCCTGTACCAGCTGAGCAACAGCATCATATGCCCAATGATCAGCAGGAACATCAGCGAAAGGATTAGCAGCTGCAAAAGTAGTGGAAGCAGCGCCTACTACCAGAGCGGTAGTCAATGCGGATACGAGAGTCTTCTTCATAAAGAAACATCCTCCTTCAATAAAACAAATAAACCTCATCTGTTGAAGGTGAATGTCTGGAAGCCTTAGTCCAAGAGTTGCCTTGTTTCCTCTGCAATGTACTTCTCTATTCACTTTCAACACAAGATAAGTCTAGCACAATCTGCACATAAAATCAAGCCCAACTAAGAATTTTTCCATCCTCCTAAGCCCAACACCCTAAATGCTTTGGCATATCCACCATATTGTGTTATAAGAAAATGGGAATAGAAAACCCCTGATGGTGCCACATCAGGGGTTTTCCTGTGCCTTAATATTAGACCCAATTAACACGTCTAGCTTTCGCTATGTGTTTATATTACCATATAATGCTTTTTTTTACAAGCAAAATTTCTATTTCTCTTCTCCACCGTAACCTAATACACATTTATGTTGAATTTCTGGAAAGAATATAGTACAATATCTATAAGAACTTCC
>DAVZJH010000004.1:0-42728 GCA_052272885.1 Anaerovibrio sp.
AACTGTTTTTTGTTTTTTAAATATAAAATACCAAAAAACAACGGAATAAATCTATACATCGTTGCCCAAACATCACCAAAGCTAGCTGCCGGATTAACAGATAAAGCAGCTATAATACACTGCAAACCACCATACAAAAGCAAAACTCCTCCAAATGCATTGATTTGTAATGACAGTTTTTTTGTTTTTATATACTGTATCATCATTATAAGAACAGATATTACTATACATACACTTGTAATTCCTGTTGATATATTACTTGCCAGAGCAAAAATTATCATTAGTCCATACATTAATTTCTCATATATATTCATAAAGTTTTCCTCTCATGTATTCTTGCCACTATCCCTCAATGGCAACTCACTCAATTCTCTATATGAAATCCTGATAATAGCTTTATCAGTAATTTATTTTTTGTCAGCAAACATCTGCACTTTAATCTATCATTTATTTTATGTCCTGTATGACAAAAACGCTTAAGAAATTCTTCATATGTATCAATATAACTCAGACCCTGATGATACAGACCATGTTTTATTACTGACCAGACAAATCTATAGGCATAATAATCCTTAATTTGCTGATATTTATCAGTCCATTCATGACGATATTTTTCTACATACGGCTCTGCTAGAGAAAATATTTCTACCATATCCTGCCATTTGCTGGCATCAAATTTTGATATTGTTGCCGAATTGGAATGCTGACAATAATGTGCTACAACTAAGGGCACCGATTTTACATTTGTTACCGTAAACAATTTTATATATAAACAGAGATCCTCACCCATACGAATATTTTCATCAAACCGAATATGGTACTTTTCTAGAATTTCTCTTCTTATTACATACGCACCCACCCCCCCAGAAGAACCTATATTCGTTGTTAGGAGTGAGAAAATCTAACATACAACCATCTTTGCACTGCTGGCTAAACGTATCTTTATTCCCGTTAGTATCTATGATATCCATTTCGCCGCAAATCCAATCCTTACCTGTTTGCTCTGCTACCTTTATCAGCGTAGACAAAAAAATTGGCTCCCACAAATCATCAGCATCTAGAAATGATATATATTTTCCTTTTGCGCAACTCATACCAGCATTTCTAGCTACAGAAACACCCTGGTTTTCTTGTTCAATGTATATTATTCTCTCATCCATATGTTGGTATTTTGCAATAATTTCTTTTGTACCATCACTTGAACCGTCATTAATAATGATCAATTCAAAATTTATATAATTCTGATGCAAGACAGATTCAATAGAGTCCCCTATATATTTCTCCATGTTATAAGCTGGCATTATAACTGATACCAGTTCATTCATTGCAATACCTCCAATATTAAATATTCTCCCAAATCGCTTCAATTTTATCCATAACCATATCAGCTGTTATCTTTCTCAAACATTCCACGTTTCTACTGCAATTTCTTGCATCGTCATCCTTACATGGCGAACATTGATAATTAAGCGTTATCGGCCAACACTTCCTTTTTGGTGCCCATCTTTCTGGCACTTCCTTACCAAAAACAGCAACAATTGGTGTTCCTACTGCACCAGCTACATGCATAGGGCCACTATCTGCTGTAATCATTAATTTTGCTCTGCTTATAAGTGCTATCATTTCTTTTATGCTAGTTTTGCCACACAAATTGTATGACGAAATTCTTGCAGCCGATTCAAAATCTCCACGACCACCAATCACCACAATTGGCATATTATATTTTTCATTTATTCTACAAACTAACTCTCGACAAGCTTCTTCTGGATAATTTTTTAAGATAAAACTAGTAAATGGCGACAAAATTACAAATTCCTGTTCTGATGTGATTCCTATGTCAAGTAACATAGCATCAACAGTCTCTTTATCAGCAACCGAAGGATAAGAAACTTCACATCTACTCATATCACCATCAAGTTCAACGCCAAGTGCTTGCGAAATCATTTTGGCATTATTATCACCTACATAGTTCAAACTTTTATGCCACTTATAAGTCAATTTCCTATTATAAAATCTGCTTATAAATTTATTTTTTCTCACAAATCCAGCTCTAACTGGTATATTAAATAATTTTGCTGCTACAAGTACATTAGGTTGCCAATCTGTTATAATTATTGCGTAATAATCTCTTAGCTTATGTAATTGACGAAACTTACTCATAAAAATTCCACGTGGCACATACATGATTTCATCAATATAGGGCAAACCTTCAATTACTTCATAATTACGCGGTGTATAAAATGTAATATGACAATGATATTTTTCCTTCAGCCTACGCAATGCAGGTGTGTACATAATTATATCTCCCACACCACCACCGCAAGTAATCATAACTTTTTTTCCATTCAAATCCATAACTTTTTCTCCATAAAATCAATTTATCAGTTCATAACATTTTTCCAATACCATCTCTGGAGTTATCTTCCATAAGCATATAGGTTTAGGATTATATGGGCAGTCATTTTCTCCATAGCTGCATGGACAACATTCCGGATCATATGACAACACTCTAGCATTTTCATTGTATGGATGCCATCGCTTTGGGCTAGTACAGCCATACATTGTTACCATTTTTACGCCTGTTGTAGCGGCAATATGTGTAGCACCTGTGTCCACTGTAACAAACAAATCTGTCTGATAAAACAAAGCTGCTAAATCAAGAAGATTTGTACTGCCACAAAAATTTATAATATCCTTCTTTTCTGACAATCCTAATTTTCTTAATTCTTCCTCACAGATGGATATTACTTCATCTGCATACTCTTTATCGTTAGGAGCACCAACTACAAAAAATGCAGCATTATATTTCTTTTTTAATTCTCGTACAACAACTGCAAAATATTCCTTAGGCCATGTTTTAAGAGCGAAAGTTCCTTTTACACAGAGACCTATTTTCATTTTTCCTGTTGGCAACTGCGATAATAATTTATCTGCTTTCTCTTTGCTGCTAGACGGAATCCTTGCCATCACAGGAACTTCATGTCCCCTTATGCCAGTAAATTTACGTACAATTTCCTGATAAGTTTCCGCCTGCAAAGTGTTAACCAAATCATGCTTTATATGTACTACATGGGTATAAAGCCAAGTAATCTTACTAGGTTTATCATCAAAAATTTTATCTGCCCCAACTCTAGTTGGTATACCTGCCAGCCAGCATAGAATAGCTGGCCGTGATTTTCTGTCAAAGGAGATAGACAGATCAAAATGCCGCGCCTTTATTTCCTTTACCATTGCCCACATCTTACCTAAAGAATTTTCTTTTGGCTTGTAGTCAAAAATCATTACTTCATCAATCACAGAATTATTTTTCACTGCTTCCCTGACTACAGGACGTACCAACATGGTAATCTTCGCCTGAGGATATGCTTGCTTCAAGAGCGCAATGGCACTTGTTGTCAATACTACATCCCCCAAATTAACTAGCGAATTTACCAAAATATTTTTATATTGCTTCTCCATCATCAATTACCAGCCATTTCACTTTCTATCATTATCTACCAGTTATTTAGAAAAATGGATTTACCATTTCTTGATGATTAACTCATCATTCATCGCAATCCATGCAAGTATTCTCTATAATTTCATAGTATTGCCCTCTCTGAATCATTCTAAATTAGCAGATATCCCCAGTGAAGTTATTTTAATACACTCCTCACAGCCTGCTCAATTTCTGCATCTACTTCATCCAAGAATGCAAATCTGCGTCTATATACCGCTCTCTTCCTAGTGGGTACTTCTTCCATAGTTTTGCGAGGTTCTACCAAAGGCAGCTCATAAAATCTTTCGTCCTCGGTTTCCTTACCTCCAGCTTCCAGCCAGAAATCGCCAAAATTTGTTTTTAGCTTTCTATCTGCTCTCACATGGTTATTGGCATAATATCCATAGTTGGATACTGCATAAATCTTCTTTATCCCCATAGCTCTAGCCATAGCCTGCAGCATATATAGGATCAAATTCTTAGTTCGATAGCCATGACAAACCTTGGTCATTTTCTTGACCAACTCCCTGGCATTTTCCATATTAGGCCCCTGCATAGCACCTATCCAGAGAGACGCTTCCCCAGCCTTATTATAGCCTGCCCAGAACATGATTTGATATATATGGGTACGATCCACATTCAACTCCAGAGACAGCAAACCTTCCTTGCGCTGACCGGTTTCAAATACCAGCTGTGCTTGCCAAGGCTTATCCTCATAAGTGCTATTCCATATGGTATAGGGCTGCCATTTTGCTCCAGATATTTGCAAAAAATATTTTTCCTGCAACAGCTTTTCCAACAGCTCATAGTGATTCTTTACAAGCTGTACACGCTCTGAAAAGGTAGATTTATTATAAAAAAAAGCCCGCGTCACCTGCTCAATAGGAAATGGATTTACTTCCAACAATTTGCTTCTGACAGGAACAGCATTGAAAAAATTCACCAACTCTCGCAGTTCACCTCTGTGCAGCATAGCTCTCAGTAAGAAAACGTAATATCTGCGCTTTTCTCTCGTATTTTTCAAATTATATATTCTTTTGCCTATATCCTTCATGGAAACCATTATTTTTCATCCCCTACGTGCTCATTAGTCTTTTCCAGATAGTATAACTTTACATATTTTGCCATAGTATAGAAAAAATGGAAGCTTGCTAATACAAAGCCAATTTTACCATCCTTCCACCCTGATTTAAGAAAATACATCCTGAAGGAGGCCCATATTGGATGTGTAATAATATCCCAAAATGAAGCCTTTTTCCCTTTCTCCTTATTTTTCTTAGCTACCAAGGTTGTGTAAAAATTCAACTTGTTGAAATAGTGCTCCCAATCTCTATATGGATAATGAATAACATAAGCATCATCTGGCAATGTCTTTAACTCATAGTCATAATGAAACTGCGGGTGAACAAAGCCTGTTACATATACGCCTTTTCGCGGTAAAAGCCGTATACCGTGATCTGGAAACCAACCTCCATGCTTTAAAGGCTGCTCCCAGAAATAGTTTAATCTGGCTGTTTGATAAGCATATCTTCTGTCATCTTCTGCTACAACTCTTTTGATTTCCTCAGCCAAACGATGGGATATTCTTTCATCTGCATCTAGACAATAAATCCAATCACATTTGGCATTTTCCATAGCAAAAGTCTGCTGCTCACCCCAGTTTCCATTAAGGGAACGCTGCAAAACTCTTGCCCCAAGTGACTCAGCCAATGCCTTGGTGCTATCTGTACTCATATCATCTATAATCAGCACCTCATCAGCAAACAAGGCACTTTTGATACATGCCTCCAGATTTTTTTCTTCATTTTTTGCCAAAATCAAAACAGAAAGATTTACTCCCATATTTACTTGTACGCCCTTTCTCTATTCCTTTTTATTTTTTATTGTGGCCTCAACCTTATCTGCTGGCATTGCCTTTGGGTTGATAGTATGATATTCCCCTGTAAGTATAGCTTCAATTCTATGAGCAAAGGATTCTGGAGAGAATTTTTTTGCTGCCTGAGCCAAGCCCTGAGCATAGTCATTTACTTTATCATCATAGGTATTGATAAATTCCTCCAATACCCGCTGCAAATCATCCATATCTCCGCTTTTAAAGGTCATACCAATATCAAACTTGGCAAAGACCTCTGGATTAATATCATTGCTAGCCACCACCGGCTTCTGAAAGCCGATTGCCGTAAACAGCATACCACCCCAATGATACAAATATCTTGGTGCAGAATATGGCATCAAAAGCACATCAATTTCCGCTAAGGCCTTTTGCCACTCTGCTCCGATAAGGCCCTTGTGCAAAAATTCAATTTCTGGATGTGCTTTATATTCCTGAATTATCTGTTCAAAATCCTCAGCATCTTCTGGATGCATAGTGGAGCCTTGAACCAAAAGCCTTACCTTCCGAGTATAATTTCCCTTTACATAAACCTCTAGGAAATCCCGCAATCTTTTTTCCCTGCGATATTGTCCAAAAAAGCCTATGGTCAGTACTTCCTTCTTTTCTACCGATGGAGCAAATTCTATATCCCTAGCAGTATAGGCAGGTGGATAAATTGTGTATATATTTGGCAGCCTGTGACCAAAAATATGATTAACAAAGGTCAAAACCACTGGCTTAATATTTTTATATGGCAGCAGTTTTTTTGCTTCCCTTAAAAATTTAGGTGCTTCCTTGGGATTGATACCATGCAACACAAAAATAATTGGTATATTGCTGCGACGGAGAATATTTTTATTCAACGCCCGTAAATAACGATATGTTGAGGTTGGCACAATCAGAGCATCAATATCCTTGCGATAGGCAGCTTCATAAAGCTGTGCATACCACTTCTGACGGTTATATTCTCTTTTCATGGCATAAAATAGTTTTTTCACGCCACGCACATTGGAGTAAGAAACTACCTCTCCGCCCAGCTTCACTACAGGTACCTGATAATCAAAATTAAACTCAAAATTCTTTGGTACATAAAAGCTGACCTCATGCCCTCTTTGCTGTAGCTCCTCCACCAAAATACGGTCAAAATCAACCTCATGTCCACCTGGAGTCATTATATTCTCAAAAATGCCGATTCGCACAGGCACCCCACCCTTATCTAATCTATATTTTCCCTTACACATGCCAGCAGGTTGCCGCCTGTATACAGCATACCTAAAATACCAGCCAGCGTTCATTCTGCTTGCACATCTCTAGCTGTCAGCAAAAATCCTCTGCCGGTATCTTCCAGCGATTTCAACTTTTACTTCAGCATTCGTCTATACATTTCCTGCAATATTTTTTCATACCCTTTGATTCGTTCAGCTAATGCTATAGCATATTTTTCGTCATAGGTATGTGCCGTCATGTTTCGATCATCAACCATCTGTAAAGTACTTTCTGTTTCCGCAGCATTTAGCAAACCTACTTCATACAAAGCACGAATTACTTTTTTAGGCGAAGCAACTACTAGACCTTCTCTGTCTAGCAAATAATCTTTGCCACATTTCCACATAATTTCAAAACAGAACTCAAACCTCTGAATGAGCCCATCTCGTTCCATTTCCGTAAGTTCGCCTTTTACTACTCCCTCATGCAGTTTTTCTAGGGCCCGTCCAGCAGTTTCCATTCGTTTGGTCATTTCCATCTTATGCCATCCTTTTTTATTTCCTGCAATACTCCCTCTGAAGCATTATGCATATCCACAACATCAACACTATATGGTATAGTTGATTCTTCTAGTATTTCGCGAATTTCAGCTATTTTCAACGGGTTATTTTTCCCTTTAAAATCAATCGCAATATCCACATCCGAACCATGATGCTGAGTTCCTCGTGCCCAAGAACCAAACAAATATATACAGACTGTCTCGTTTTTCAGCTGATCAAGAACTATATTCCGGATACGTTCCACATATTTCATTCTAACAGCCGCCTTTTCCCAAGCTTTCCCTTACACATGCCAGCAGGCTGCCGCCTGTATACAGCACTCCTTGAATACCAGCTTTTTCCCCGGCTTCTACATCTCTTGGGCTATCTCCTACCATATAGGACTGGGCTGGCTCTATGTTCATTTCCTTACAAGCCTGCAGCAGCATCCCAGGCTGAGGCTTGCGGCAGCTGCACTCCTTGGCGTATGTTGCCACCTTGCCCTGGGGATGATGAGGACAGTAATAGAAGGCATCAATAGGCTTTGCTCCCTGCCTTATCAACTCCTCATTCATCCACTGATGAAGTCTCTGCACCTCAACCTCGGTATAATACCCTCTGGCCACACCGCTTTGATTGGTAATGACCACCACCAAATACCCCTGCTGATGACAATATTCTATGGCTTCCACCGCTTCTGGGGTCCACTGGAAATCCTCTGGCCGATAGAGATAATGCACATCCACATTCAATGTGCCATCCCTATCAAAAAACACCGCTTTATTTGCCATATTTAAAATATCCGCCATTATCCAAGAAATCGCAATATTCCTTAACAGCTTCCTTCATATCGTAGAAGCCCTGATCATAACCTGCCTCCAACAGCTTAGTCTGATCTGCCTCAGTAAAGCACTGATATTTTCCCTTCAGCACCTCTGGGAAATCTCTATATTCAATATGTCCCTGTCCCATAGCCTCAATAACAGCCTTTGCTACCTCATTATAAGAATGGGCATGGCCAGTACCGCAGTTGTAGATACCGCTTGGGCCCTGGTGCTGCCAGAACCAGAGATTTACCTTGACAACATCCTTGACATAGATAAAGTCGCGACGATGCTCGCCATCACCATATTCACCATAGCCCTTGAACAGACGGCAAACGCCCTCTTTCTTTACCTGATGATACAGCTGGTAGAAAATAGAAGCCATATTACCCTTGTGATGCTCCTGTGGTCCATAAACATTAAAATACTTCAAGCCTACAATCTGACTCTGGGCATAAGGCATCTGCTGGCGCACATAGCGATCAAAAAGCAGTTTGGAGAATGCATATGGATTCAAAGCATCCTCACACTCGTCCCCCTCTCGGAAGCCATTTTCACCGCCGCCATAGGTGGAAGCAGAGGAAGCATAGAGGAAAGGAATTCTGTGATCCATGCAGAAATGTAATACCGCTTTGGAATACTCATAGTTGGCCTGCATCATGTAGTTTACATCGTATTCCATAGTATCGGAGCAAGCTCCCTCATGGAAAACAACCTCTACATCACTACCGTCAATATCCTCATGCAAAATAGCCTCAAGGAAATCATCCTTGTACATATAATCCAGAAACTGCAAACCACGAAGATTGCGATAGCTCTGATTTTCCTTTTTGCGGTTATTCAAATCATCAACAATCAAAATATCCTTACGGCCCTGACGATTCAATTCCTTAACAATATTACTGCCGATAAAGCCGGCACCACCAGTTACAATAATCATTTGTCCTCATGCTCCTTTTTCGTCAAAACATTCTGCAATTCTGCATTGCTAACAGCATAGGTTCCCAGCTTGGCTACTACCACGCTGGCGGCCAAATTGGCTAAATATGCGGCCTCAACAGGCTTCAAGCCTCCGGCAATACCCAAGGCGAAAACAGAAATCACTGTATCACCTGCACCAGAGACATCAAATACCTCCTGAGCCTTGGTAGGAATATGTACAATTCCCTCCTCTGGCTGTATCAGGGACACACCATGCTCGGAACGGGTAGCCAATACATTACGGATAAAATACTCATCCATAACATACTGAGCGGCCTGCTCAATGTATTCATCTCTATTGCGAATAGGCCTTGGCTGTACGGCATTCAGCTCCTTGAAGTTTGGCGTAATATAATCCGCACCGCCGTATTTATCCCATTCCACACCCTTTGGATCCACGAACACTGGCACCGCCATATCTCGACAGGCTTGAATAACACTGGTGCACACCTCATCGGTGCAGGCTCCCTTGCCATAATCTGAAAGGATTACCGCATCCAGTCCCTGCTGCAGCATATGCTCCACATAATCTACTAAACGCTGAGCATACTGCTCTCCTACTGGCTCTGTATCCTCAAAATCCAGTCGCAGCATCTGCTGATGCCCACCAATAACCCTTAACTTGGTAGTGGTAGGAGCATCCCGATGAATAATGCCCTTGTAATCAATACCCCTGGAGGTAAATTTGTCCATCAAGGTCTGACAATGATAATCATTGCCTACAAAACCAGCAATATAGGTTCTGCACCCTAACAAAGCCAGATTATGAGCCACATTGGCACTGCCACCCATAGTATCCTCAATGCGCAGGACATGATTAATAGGTACCGGTGCCTCTGGCGAAATTCGGCTAACCTCTCCATAGTAATATCTATCCAGCATTACATCTCCCACTACCAGAATTCTGGTCTTGGAAATACCATTAAGCACAAAATCCAGCAGCTTATCCTTGTGTACAGTCATATTATTCTTCCCTTCACAGACTGGCCTCTACCACTCTGCACGCATAATTACCATATTCCACTGACATTTTGCCAGCCATCCTGCCATATTTATCCAACAGCTCCCACACATATTTCATAACCAGCTCTGGGGTAATCTTTTTCATACAAGCCAGATTAGCCTCCCCAGCGTGAGGACATTGATGTATGCCACAAGGGTGACAGCTAACTGGCGCCTTAATCAACACATCCCGGCCATCATAGGGATAAAATCCCGGCACTGGAGATGCCCCAAACATAGTTACCACTGGCACATGCTGAGATACACCTACATGCATAGGGCCAGAATCTGTGGTCAGAAACAGGGCACACTTCTGCAATAAAGCGCCCAACTCCGCCAGGGATACCTTGCCTGTAAATACCTTGATAAGAGGACTATTTCCCTGCTTCATCAAGCTGCGGCATTTGTTCACCATCTCAATATCCATTGGCCCCCCAAAGAATGCCACAGCATAGCCCTTCTCAAGCAGCTCATCTGCACATTGAGCAAAATAGCTGTCCAGCCATCTTTTAGTTTCCCAGCTGGCTCCAATATTAAAGGCTACCACCTGCTGAGCTGGGGCAAAATTCTCCTGCCAGAGCTTTTCTGCTTTCTCCACAGCCTCCTGAGGCAGCCACATTTCCAAGCCGCCATCGTCGATTTTTTCCACCCCTACAGCCTGCTTCAACACCTCCAAATGAGCATGAACCTGATGCTTCCAACCAGGTACATAGCGATGAGGTGGCAACAAGCCCCAAGGACCTCGGCCTATATGATGGGCCACAGAAGGATTCTGCATAACCTTATCAAAAAATAGTCCAAAGCCTGGCTTGGCATAGCCTACAATGGCATCAGCGCCACTAAAGGCCGCAATAGCTGAAGCTCGTTCGTTACGATGAAGATTGATAACCAAATCAAAATGCTTTTTGCGGATCTCCCCAATATATTTAATAAAATTGGTCAGCTTATCGTCCTTGCCCTTTTTGTCAATCAAAAGGCATTCATCAATATGCTTGTTACAGCGCACCAAATCCGCTAGCTTTTTGTCTACCAAAATAGATATTTTAGCCTGAGGATAATTGGCGCGGAGAGTTCTCAATACCGGCGTAGCCAGCATCAAATCTCCTATATGCATCAGGTTGATTACCAGAATATTTTTATAATTTCTCATTACTGCGCCATCACCTTCTCCAGAGCCTGCCATACCTGATCCAGCTTAATCATCTCCATGCACCTATTGTTGCTGCACTCACCCTTGCCCCAGCAAGGAGAACATTCCTCGCCTCTATATACAACCTGGCTGTTGCTGTTGCAAGGCCCCCAAGCAGCTGGATCCGTAGGGCCGAATACCGCCACAGTAGGGCATTGCACTGCCTGAGCCATATGCATAGGGCCAGTATCTACAGAAACCATAGCTCTGGCTCTCTGCAAAAACACCGCCAGCTCTGGCAGATTCAGCGTACCTGCCAAAACCCGCCCTGCTGGCAGTCGACCTGCCTTGGCCATAACCTCCAAAACAGATTTCTCCCCCGGGCCGCCAATTAAATATACCGGCTTTTCTGCCTCCAATTTTCTTATAAGCTGCAAAGCCAAGGGCAGAGGTAAATTCTTTCTTTCGTAGCTTCCCATAGGGCAAATAACAAAATACTCACCCTCATCTGCCAAAGACAGCTCCTGAGCCTTGGCCTCAAAGGCAGCAATATTCTCCCGAGAAGGAGCCAGGGCCAAGCTATAATCCTCTGTGGTAAGTCCCCAAGGCTTTAATACCTCCAGATGATTTTTGGCTTCATACTTGATACCTTCACGGATATGGCTAGCCGCCCAGGTCAAAAACCAACTGGCATGCTGAGCATCATAGCCCAGTCGATAAGGAATCCCTGCCAGCCTAGCTACCGCAGCCCCCCGCAGAGCAAAATTCATGCAGATAGCCAAATCAAACTTCTCCTGCCGCAGCTCCTGAGCCATTTTCCACATACCGCCTAGCCCCTGATGGAGTCCCTTTTTGTCATAAACTATGGCCTTATCAATAGCAGGCAGCATTTCTGCCACTGGCTTGGTCAAAGGCACTGTCAGCATAGAAATTTCTGCCTGGGGCCATCTTTGGCGCACTGCGCAAGTCAAAGGCCCTGCCAATATCACATCTCCGATAAAGGCCAAATCTATAATCAATATTTTTTTGATATTTAATTTATTTATATCCGGCATAAAAACTCCTAGCACAAAAACTTCAGCTTTTCCTCCACCATAGCTGGCGTAATCCTATCCAGACAGTCAAAGCCCTTTGGACAGGCTCTTTTCCAGCAATACTTACAGCTTCGAGGCACCTCTATGGCATTCTCCAGTTGACCATAAGGGCCATTTCGATTAGCATCAGTAGGGCCCATAACCATAATAGTAGGGGTTCCCAAACCAGCCGAAAGATGCACCGGCCCTGTATCGCCACCTACTGTAGCCTTAGCTTCCTTAATCACATAAGCCAGCTGCCGCAGGGTAGTTTTGCCTACCATATTCACAGGGGGAAATTCTGTAGCCCGGGTAATATCCTCCACTAGCTGTTCATCCAGGGCACCACCGCCGACAATCACCGGCAAATATCCCTGCTGGGACAGCCAATCTGCCAGCTTGGCATAATAGGCCACTGGCCACCGCTTATTGGGCCAATTGGCTCCTACTGCCAGCACCACATAGGGAATATCCCCCCTGCATCCTGCTGCATAGAGATAGCTTCTGGCCATCTTCCCATCCTCTGGGGTAATATTAATAGGAAATTCCACCTTATTAACACCACAGCCCAAAGCTCTGGCCACATCCAAATATCTTTCTACTATATGTCCCTGAGCATTAGGCCCCTCTACTGGACGAGATATTTTATCGCTTAGCTCCCGCATATTGCAAGTCCCCAGCTTTATGGGAGCCTTGGAGCACCAAGCAATGGCTGCTGATTTAAACAAGCCTTGCAAATCAAGAACCGCATCATATTTGTGCTGATTCAGCTTCTCTCTAAAGGGACCAAAATTTTCCAAAAAGCCAGCCAGGCTTTTGAACTTTTTCTTCTCAAAAACTATAATCTCATCAATGTAGGGATTACCCTCCAACAGATTATAGGCAGGAGGCTCCACTACCCAGGTTACCCTTGCCTCTGGATAGGCTTCCTTCAAAGCATAGGAAACCGGCAGGGCATGGATTACATCCCCTATGGCACTTAGCTTAACCACCAATACACTTTTGATATTCATCCCATAACTCCCTTATACTATAGCCCCATACAGCTATTTTATTTTTGTCCCTGTATTTTGGCAATAACATTGGTGGTAGATCGTCCTGCCACCAACTGTACCAGCTCTACCTGACCACCATAGCCCAAAACAATCTGTCCCTCTGGCAAGGTTTCAATGGTATAATCTCCACCCTTGACATATACATCAGGGTGAACCTGCTGAATCAGAGCCTCTGCTGTAGGCTCATCAAAGAATACCACATAATCTACGGACTTTAAAGCTCCCACAACCTCTGCTCTGTCCAGCTCATTGTTAATCGGCCGTTCCGGCCCCTTGAGACGGCGCACGGAAGCATCTGTATTCAACCCCAGCACCAAGCAATCGCCATAGGAACGAGCCTGCTGCAAATATCTCACATGACCAGCATGGAGAATGTCAAAACAGCCATTGGTAAATACCACCTTCTGTCCACCATCCCGCAAAACCTGACAGAAATCAGCGATTTTACTTCTATCTACAATCATCCTTCTATCTCCAATATTTAATGGTAAAAATTATTATGCTTCATAGCCTAACTGGCGGAACCGTACCGCCAGCTCCTGGGCATAAACCACAGACGTACCCATTTTGCGCACAGCAATACCAGAAGCCTCATTGCTAAGCTGACAAGCCAGTAACGGCTCCAGTCCAGCAGCCAAGCCAAGAATTACGGTAGCTACACAGGTATCGCCAGCACCAGAAACATCATAAACCTCGCTTTTGTCTGTTACAGGAATATGGCTGACCAAAATATCCCTATACTGATAGTTAATCAGCTCCTGCACCACAGACAGCCTGCCAGTCTGACGCTTTACCACCAATTTAACTGTCAGTCCCTCTCTAAATTGACCAGCCTCTCCAGAGCCTAAAGCCTCCTGTGACTTTAAGTAGTCTGCTGCTTCCTGAGGAGATATTATCTGGAACAGACTCATACCATCCTCACCTCTGGTAATCAAAGCTCCCTTGGCGGACATCTTTAACAGCAGCTCACAGCCTCCCTGCACCAGAGCTTCCTCTGTAGCCAAATTCCGGCCAATAGCTGCTGACAGCTCCGCATCATTCTGTTTGATATAATCTACAGTTTTAAACCGGAGAATATCATAGCGGGAATCCACAATAGTAGGAATATTATGCTCCTGACAATAAGCAAGAATCTGTCCTAACAGCTTGTCCGTAATGGTGCCGCTGCCATAGTCGCTAAGCACCACCCCCTTGACCTGTGGCAATACCTGCTTTAGGTATTCCTCCAGCTGCTGCTCCTGAGCTTTGCCCATAGGCTCCTTGGACTCCTTGTCCACCCGCACAATTTGCTGGCTAACAGTGGTCCTGCCTCCTGCCACAATTCTGGTTTTAGAAATTGTAGACCTATTGGCATCCTTAACAAAACCTGTTACATCCACAGACTTTTCCTGCAAAATGCCAGACAAGCCCTTGGCAGCATTATCATCTCCCACCAAGCCGGCAGCAAATATTCTGCCACCCAGAGTAGCACCATTATTAATAACATTGGCTGCACCACCAGCCACGATTTTTTCTGTGGACTGCTCCAACACCAAGACCGGTGCCTCTCGTGAAATTCTAGCAATCGTACCATAGAGATAGATATCTGCTATCATATCTCCCAGCACCAATACCGGCTGTCCAGACAGCTTCTCAATTGCCTCCAATGGTGTCATCTACATACATCCTTCCCATATTACCACGGTGAGAACTGAGCCGTTACCTTAATCTGATCCCGCTTCTCACGATAGCGAACTATCAGCTCTGCACAATGCATATTGTGGTACCAATAGTAATCTGTATCCATCAGCTTGCTGGTTTCTCCATCAAAGGCCCAGCCTATAACAATGCGGTCCTTTGGACTAAAGCTATAACTAAAGCCTGCTGTAACCTTCTCAGAATAGCTATCCAAATCAAAATCAAAGACACTGTTCTGGCTGTTGCTCTTGCTAAAATGGTAGCCCAGATAGGTAGTCCATCTATCGTCAAACTCCTTCAAGGCAGTAACATCATAGCCCATACCGCTGACTCTGCTGTGGTCATAGGTTTCATCGGTAATGGAGTAATTAATACTTGGATAAACATGCCAAGTGCCAAGGCGAATTGGATCTATGCCCAGCTTGGCATAATAATAGGTATGAATAGAATGCCTGCCATCCTGCTCCCAAGCACCATGCTCATAGGCAAGGCTATAATTAAATGGTGTTTGCCCGATTTTAGCCCCATAATCCCATCTCAAAGTAGGTGCCTTGTGAATCCATCTGCCATCGCTATCCTCAAAAAAACCAGTCCGCAGAGCAAAATCACCCAAACCCTTGGTGTTATACAAAAATCCACCATGAGTCTTTACCTTGCTGCGCTGAGAAATAAAGAAATCGCCATAAGCCCTTACATTATCTGTTATAGGATAATAAAGAGTATCCTTGATGCCAAAACCATTGTCATTATCATAGGAAGCCTTTGGCATATATATGCTCTTTTCTCCTTCCTTACTTACCTGCTTAGGCACAGAATATACGGGAATACTGCCCAGCCAATAGCTGACCCCATAGGAAATTGTCTGAATACCAGGATAGTATTCAATCTTTTTGGCTGTCATCTTGTAATCTGGATTTTTGGCGCTGCATTTGGTAGCACTGGCATCAAAAAGCACAACCTTATCTGGATACATTTCAATGCGCTTGGCTTTTACAAACTGATGGTCAATCTTGCCCTGGGCATTTTCCATCTTGCCCTTTTCCTTGCCCCAATTATACTGAATCTTATAGCCATTCAAAATAATCCTGGCCTGAGCATCTGTCAGCTGCAGCATATAGGCCTTATCCGGCACCTCTACATCCTGCTTTTGCAGATTACCATTAGCTTCCTCTGTAATAAAACGGCGCTTATCCAAGGAGGTCATTACCACATTGCCCTTGACCTGAAAATCACCAGTGTTCTCATCATAGAAAAGCTCGTCACCTTCTACAGCCACCGGTATATTTTTAGTTGGATCCAATGGCTCCCGCAGATGCTCCTTCATTTCATAGGCATCCTTCAACAGCTTTTTCTGATCCTCATTAAGGCGGTTTTCCCGCTCAGTACGGCGGCGATTTTCCACATAATCAAGGATATCTGCATCTGTATCACTTTCACTATTGTATACAGCCTCTGCTGTAGGCATAGACAGAGGCAAATCGCTAGTCCCCCACAGGGAAACCAAGCTCAAACCAGCAGCTATACCACAAATTTTTCTTGTATTTTTCAGCATTAAATTTCACTCCGAAATTTTTCCTAATAAAAAACATACTCCCTTCTATAATACCTCATTCAATATTGAAATACAAGATTTTCCCGCCATTCTTAATGGTCTTTCCAAAAGTAGTGTACTTTTGTTACTTTATTTTATTACTTTTGTGCGTAGATTTACCTCAAAATTTTATTGCTACCACCCTTGATTTGATGTATCATTTTAGGTGGGGTGAAGTAGGCTGATATGTTATCACCTATCAGCCTTTCATATTAAAATGTGTATATCAAAATCAATCAAGGGGTGTTTTTATGTCAACCAAATCTTATGCTGCCATTTTTACAGGGGCAGGTGTTCTCGCCATCCTAATTTCCCTAGCTGGACTGGCTTCCATCCTGCCATCAGCTTTTACCAGTATTTTCCTGCTTATTGCCGGCATACTTCTTATTGCTGTCAAAAAGCTTACAGGAGAAGCAGATATACCTGAACCTGCTCAGCTTCCTCCTGCTGCCAGATTGCAGTCAGCCTCTGCTCCCAGCAGTGATTTTATGCAGAAAATGACCAAGATTTCTCAGCAGATAACAGCTTCTTCTCAGGAGCTAACCTCCAGTGCCAGCCAATCTGCCGACAGTGCAGCTCATATTGCAGAGCATATGACAGGAGTAACTCAGGGCATGGAGGAACAGGTAACTGAGCTGCAGAACTCCATGGATTCCTTGAACAATATTTTTGAGGATATTATTAATGTAAATGGTCAGGTAGATACGGTACAGCAATTCTCCGAAGAAATGACTTCTGCTGCCCACGATGGTTCTGAATTGATGAAAGACGCCATTAATATTATGAATGGTATTGAAAGCAGCGTCCAAACCTCCGCTGAGATGGTAAATCAGCTGGGAGAACAATCTGAAGCAATTGGCCACATTGTAGAATCTGTTTCTGCCATTGCTGACCAGACCAATCTGTTGGCTCTCAATGCCGCCATTGAGGCAGCCAGAGCTGGAGAGGCCGGCAAGGGCTTTGCCGTAGTTGCCGAGGAGGTTCGCAAGCTGGCAGGAGAGTCTCAGGAGGCCGCCAAGCATATCAAGGAAAATATTACCTCCATTCAGAGTGCCACAACCCAGACTGTTCAAGCCATGCAGCAGGGTACAACTCAGGTAGCAAATGGTACTGAATCTGTTCGTCAGGTAGGCGCACATTTCGCTGATATTATTAAGCAGATTGATTCCATCAAGGGACAGATTGAAAGCATTAAAACCTCTGTAGATGTGGTATCTCAGGGAGCCGAAAAAATCGTTTTCTCTATGGACAATATGGAGCAAAACTGTCATAAAATCGACACAAATGCCAAAGAAATCAACGGTCAGGCTCAGCAGCAATCTGCGGCCAATGAAGAAATTGCCGCCTCCGCCGCAGCCTTAGCAGATTTGGCAGCCGATATGGAAAATGCCATCCGCTCCCAAAATAAATAAACTATAAACATAAAAAATACTGGTACAAGCCTCCCTTGCGAAGTCTGTACCAGTATTTTTATTATACAATTTTTAGCAATTGGCTGTTTCTTTACCGCTTCCCACTGCTTCCTCAGCAATTTCCTCCAAGGATTTATTCCGGCTTTCTACACCAAGGCCCATAACCACAGCAGATACTACCACAAAGACACCAGCAAACAGCATAAAGATACTTGCACTGCCCATCTGGCCGCCAATCAGCATACCCACCATGGCAGGAGCGATCATGCTTCCTATACGGCCAAAGCCAGCAGCATAGCCGCTGCCCAGAGCACGAATAGCAGTAGGATACAATTCTGGAGTATAGGTATAAAGCACACCCCAGGCCCCCAGGTTGAAGAAGGACATAGCAGCACCCCAAGCCAACAGCTCTGTAGAGCCAGCTGCATTACCAAAGAAATAACTGGCTACGCCGCTTATCAGCAGAAACAGAGACAGGGTATATTTACGACCAATAACATCTACCAGCCAAGCTGCACAATAATAGCCAGGCAACTGAGCCAGGGTCATAATCAGCACATATTCAAAGGTCTTAACTACAGTAAACCCCTGCGAGAACACAATAGATGGCAGCCACATAAAGATACCATAATAGCTGAAGTTAATACCAAACCAAGCCACCCACAGCATAGCTGTACGACGGGCAAAGCTACTAGACCACAGAGTACTCAGTTTAGGTGCGGCAGCATGCTCAGTGCTCTTCTCCACTTCACTAAGCTCCTCTGCAAAAGGCTCGCTTTTCACATTCAGCTTTTCCTCCAGCATCAGTACAATCTTCTGAGCCTCCCCAATTTTGCCACGAGAAATAAGGTATCTTACAGACTCAGGCATATGCAGGCGAATCATAAATACATACAAAGCAGGCAATGCACCAATAAAGAAAGCTACCTGCCAGCCATATTGAGGAATCAGCAGATAAGCAATGCAGGCAGCTGCCAACCAGCCCAAGCCCCAGAAGCTTTCCAAGAGAACAATAAACCGTCCCCGCAATCTGGTAGGAGCATATTCCGTCATCAGGGTAGCTGCTACTGGCAGTTCCCCGCCTAGGCCAAAGCCAACTAGGAAGCGGAACAGCATCAGGGATTCATAGTTCCAGGACAAGGCACAGGCACCTGTAGCCAAGCTGTAAAGAATAACCGTCAAGGAAAATACCAGCTTACGGCCAATTCTATCAGCAATGGTGCCAGATATAACCGCACCTAAAGCCATACCAATAAAGCCTACACTGCCAATCCAGCCCATCTGCTCTGGATGCAGTCCCCATTCCTTGGACAAAATAGGCAGGACAAAGGAAATCAAGCCAGTATCCATGGCATCAAACAACCAGCCCAGACCTGTTACCGCCAACAGCTTATAATGAAAAGAGCCAACAGGCAGCTTTTCCAATCTTTCTAAAAGCACAAAAATTCCTCCCAAAAGAAAACCAGAAAAATTATCATCCTGTTTTGCATATGACAAGACACATACAAATACAATGACCTTATTGTACAACTATTAACCAAAATTGGCAATAAAAAACTGCACACAGGCTCACAAGCATCATGTACAGTCTTTCATTTCCTATTATTTGTTTGCTTCTCTTACATATACCCTAGCTGCCTTATAGTCTGCCAATAGCTTCCATTCCGAAGTGTCAAAATCCTTTTCAAAGGAATCGTAACGACGGTTGTTAAGTATCAGGTACACCTTCTTATCCTTTGGCAATTCCTCAAAGGATATAAATGGCATAACGTTTTTGGCATTCCAGCTTTTGCCATCTGGCAGCATTCCTGGAATAGACTCCGCATGCTCCAATCTATAAACCATTTTCTGCCCATAGAAAACAATAGAGGTTTTGTAATCTCCGTAGCTTACTACCAGATCATCATCCTTAACCACATCCTTATAGGCTGCAGCTATATTCTTCCCAGAGTACCCCTCATCGGAGCAAGCAGGAATAGCCAAAGCAAAGGTTAGAATGCCATATACTACAATGGCTCCTATAACAGTACGCTTTACCAACACCTCTCGCTGATAAAGATATCTGGCTATGAGAATGGCAATAGGCAGCAAGGCTGGCAGTGTATAGGTGGTATATTTGGTAGCCATACACTGATAAAAAACATTCACCACCAAGGCCCAGGTCAGCAAAAAGCCTGTAGTCATATCAATTTCTGACAACCGCTGTCTCTTTACAGCCTTGATAATAGCTGCAGGCAAGGTCCAACACCAAGGCAGACAGCCCGCAAAGAAAATCATGGTATAATACCACCACACATCCCAGCGAGGATGCTCTGACTGAGTGGCCCGCAGGAAATTGTGTACCCCAAGGAAATTATTAATAAAATCCATGCCATGAATGGTGTACATCATATAGTACCAGCTGCCAGCCACCAATGCATATAGTACTAACCCCGTAGGCAGGCGCAGATACAGGAACTCCTTAAAATCCCGTCTGATACACAAAAAAACTGTCAGCACAAAGCCTGGCAGCAAAAGGCCAATAGGTCCTTTATCCAAGGTAGCCAATCCAGCAAAAAGATAACAGAGATAATAGTAGTTTCTCTGTCCCTTGCGATAACCCCAGAAAAAGAATATCAGCACTGCATTAAAAAACACAAACAAGGTTAAGTCCGTAATAACGGTCTTAGACAGCAGCCAATACTCAAAGCAGGTGCCCAAAATACCTGCCGCCATTAAGCCAGTTTTACGGTCATAAAGCTTTCGAGCAAAGCCGTAGGTCATCATCAAACCAAGAACACCAAAAACTCCCGGGAAAAAGCGGGATGCGAATTCATTTACTCCCATCAGCTTATAGGCTGCAATCAGCTCCCAGTAGAAAAAAACTGGCTTGTCATACCAATAATTGCCATAAATACGAGGTGAAACATAATCCCCAGACCGAAGCATCTCCACTGCAGTCAGCGTATAGTTAGACTCTACAGGATCCGTAATGGCAATTGCCCAATTCCCCAGCATAAAAAGCAAAAAACCTACAATGCCTATGGTCAGCAAATCCTTCTTTACAGTTGTCATTTCAAGCTCCCTTCCCAGCTTATTCATCTACCCGGCGAATATCTGCCCCCAGCATTACCAGCTTGGAAACCAGATTATCATAGCCTCTATCAATATGATGAATATAGCCAATCTGAGTTTCACCCTCAGCCACCAGTCCTGCCAAAACCATAGCTGCGCCAGCTCTCAGATCTGTAGCCTTAACACCACAGCCATGAAGCCTGTCCACGCCCTCTATCAAAGAAGTGCGACCATCAATGCGAATATTAGCCCCCATCCGCTTCAGCTCATCCACATGCATAAAGCGGTTCTCAAAAACAGTCTCTGTTACCCGGCCCATGCCCTCGGAGATAGCCAGCATAGCCATAAACTGAGCCTGCATATCTGTTGGGAAGCCTGGATATGGCAGGGTTTTAATATCCACCGCCTTGGTACGGCGGTCACATACTACCCTGATGCCATCAATATTTTCCTCAATAGTAACCCCAGCCTCTTTCAGCTTGGCAATTACTGGCTTCAAATGCTCACTAATGGCATTCTCAATATATACATCTCCTCTGGTCATAGCTGCTGCCACCATATAGGTACCAGCCTCAATGCGATCTGGAATAATAGTATAATTGCGGCCAGTCAAACGCTGTACGCCCTCAATCTTGATAACATTGGTACCAGCACCACGGACTCTGGCTCCCATAACATTAAGGTAGTTAGCCAGGTCGATAATCTCTGGCTCCTGAGCTGGGTTTTCAATAACAGTAGTACCCTCAGCCATAGAAGCAGCCATCATAATATTCTCTGTGGCTCCTACACTTGGAAAATCCAAATAAATCCGAGCACCCTTCAAGCCATTAGGGGTGGTAGCCTCAATATAGCCGTGTCCAATATCAATCTTAGCACCCAAAGCCTCAAAGCCCTTAAGATGCAAATCGATAGGACGAGTACCAATAGCACAGCCACCAGGAAGAGAAATCCTTACCTTGCCACAGCGAGCCAGCATTGGGCCAATAATAAGGAAAGAAGCCCGCATCTTCCGCACCAAATCATAAGGAGCCTCACAGCTGGTAATCTCCGAACTATCCACCAGCAAGGTGTTTTTATCAGCATCAAACTCAACCTTTACACCTAACTGCTCCAATACCGCACTAAGGGTATGCACATCATCCAGAGCTGGAACCTCCTCCAGCTTGCTAGGTGAATCCTGTCCCAGCAAAGCTGCCGCTATAATAGGCAATACCGCATTCTTTGCACCACTAATTTTTACCCGGCCACGCAGCTCCTTGCCGCCATTTATAATCAACTTTTCCATTAAGTAAAATTTCCTCCTAAATTAAAGACATACTTCCCAAAAGTATCACACTTCAGTTTATCATTTCTATTAAATTACTGCAAGCAATATTGTATACTACCAACAATCTGATAAATTCTGCAATATTTTGACTGATTTTGAATGAAAGTGCTTGATTTTGCATTTATATGGTGATATTATATAGCTACAGAGGATGCCTGGCAACTATGAAGGAAATTTTATTATGGAAAGGAGATGGATAAAGCTTGCTTACAGAAGAAAGATATGCTTCTATCATGCAGACCTTGGACAAGCATAAAACCGCCACTGTCAGTCAGCTGGCAGATAATCTGCATGTATCCGAGTCCACCATCCGTCGGGATTTGATAGCTCTGGATCACATGGGCAAGCTGTGCAAGGTTCATGGCGGTGCCACTATTAATAACAATAACAGCTATCTAACCTTGGAGGAGGATGTTCTTACCAAGCAGGATTTGCACAATCAGGAAAAAGCCTTGATTGCCAAATACGCTGCTGCCCTGATAGGCCCAGAAGATTTTGTTTATCTGGATGCTGGTACTACCACTTATCAGATGCTGGACTACTTGGGCCACACAGCAGGAGGTGTAACCTATGTAACCAATGGCATTCAACATGCAGCCCGCCTGGCTGCTATGGGCTGCAAGGTTTATCTCCCCGGTGGCAGGCTCAAGGCCAATACTCAGGCTGTAATCGGCACTGAGGCCATTCGCAGTATTTCTAATTACAATTTTACCAAAGGCTTCTTCGGAACCAACGGTATTAGCACTACGGCAGGCTTCTCCACACCTGATTTCAGCGAAAGCAATGTGAAAACAGCAGCCATTCAGCATTGTCAAAAATGTTTTATTCTGGCAGACAGCTCAAAATTCAACAAGGTCTTTCCTGTTACCTTTGCAAGTATTCAGGAGGCTGATATTATTACGGATATGTTGCCAGATACCAAATATAGCAAATTAACCCATGTTTATGAAGCAGGTGAAAGAAAATGATCTATACAGTAACTTTCAATCCAGCCTTGGATTACATTGTCCGCTTAGACAGCTTTACCGCTGGAGAAATCAATAGAGTAAAATACGAGCAGGTTCTAGGAGGAGGCAAGGGGATTAACGTATCCATTGTCTTGAAAAACCTGGGCCATGACAGCACTGCCTTAGGCTTCCTAGCGGGCTTTACCGGCAAGGAAATCATCCGTCAGTTGGAGGGCTTTGGCTGCCAAAGCGACTTCGTGGAACTGCCAGAAGGTTTCTCCCGCATTAATGTAAAGGTTAAGGCCGAAACCGAAACCGAAATCAATGGTCAGGGACCTAGAATTACCCCAGAGGCTCAGGCAGAGCTTTTTGCCAAGCTGGACAAGCTTCAGACCGGTGATACTCTGGTTCTAGCCGGCAGTATCCCCAATACGCTGCCAGATGATATCTATCAGCGTATTATGAGCCGTCTGGAGGGACGAAATATCAACATTGTAGTAGATGCCACCAAGCAGCTTCTTTTGAAGGTACTGCCCTACAAGCCATTTTTAATAAAGCCAAATAACCATGAATTAGGTGAAATGTTCAGCGTTGTTCTCAAGACCAAGGACGAAATTATCACCCACGCCAAAAAGCTACAGGAAATGGGAGCACGAAATGTGCTTATTTCCATGGCTGGTGACGGTGCCCTGCTGCTAACTGAGGAGGGAACAGTCTACGAAAGTGCTGCTCCAAAGGGAACCTTGGTTAACTCCGTAGGTGCTGGAGATTCTATGGTAGCAGGCTTTATCTGCGGCTACAAGGAAACAGGCTCCCTTGAGGAAGCTTTTTACATGGGTGTAGCAACTGGCTCCGCCTCCGCCTTTTCCGAAAACCTGGCCACTAGGGCCGAAGCAGACGCTCTGCTAAAAACTATCCACTAAGAGGGGTTAATATTTGAAGGAACCGGAGGGAAGCCGGTATCCAGAAAGGAAGAAAATTATGCGTATTAGGGATTTATTAAGCAAGGAAAGCATTCAGCTGAATGCTGCTCCTGCCAGCAAAAATGACATCATCAGCCAGCTGGTTGATTTGATGGACAGGTCTGGCAAGATTGCCAACAAAGAACAGTATCTTAAGGATGTTCTGGCTCGTGAGGCCTCTGGCACCACTGGTCTGGGAGATGGCATTGCTACTCCTCATGCCAAGAGTACCGGTGTTAAGGAAGCTGGCTTGGCTGCCATTACCGTACCTGCTGGTACTGATTTTGATTCTATGGATGGTCTGCCATCCCGTCTGTTTTTCCTGATTGCCGCACCTGCCAACTCCAATGATACTCATTTGGAGCTTCTCAGCAAGCTGGCTACCATGCTGATGGATCCAGACTTTGCCAATGCTTTGGTAGATGCCAAAACCGTAGATGAATTCTTTGCCCTGATTGATTCCAAAGAAAACGGGGAAACCATAAATACTACCGCTCCTGCAGCCCCAGCGGTAGACAGCGCTCACAAGATTCTGGCTGTAACTGCCTGCCCTACCGGTATTGCCCATACCTTTATGGCAGCCGAATCCCTGGAACAGCATGCCAAGAAGCGTGGCATCTGGATTAAGGTAGAAACCAACGGCTCCGGCGGTGCCAAAAATGTACTGACTCAGCAGGAAATCAAGGAAGCAGATTGCATCATTATTGCTGCTGATAAAAATGTAGAAATGGCTCGCTTTGATGGCAAGCCTGTTATCAAAACCAAGGTTGCCAACGGTATCAACAAGGCCGATGAGCTTTTGGACAAGGCCCTTAGCGGTCAGGCTCCTATCTACCATCATGCTGGTGGTGCTGCAGCCTCCACTGCAGAGGAAGGAGATAACGAGAGCATTGGCCGTCAGATTTACAAGCATTTGATGAACGGTGTATCTCATATGCTGCCATTCGTTATCGGCGGTGGTATTCTTATCGCCTTGGCTTTCCTCTTTGATACCTTTGATCCAGCCAACCCAAGCAACTTCGGCTCCAATACTCCATTAGCCAAGTTCTTCAAGGATGTAGGCGGTGTCTCCTTTGGCTTTATGCTGCCAATCCTGTCTGGCTTTATTTCCATTAGCATTGCTGACCGTCCAGGTCTGGCTGTAGGCTTCGTAGGTGGTGCTATGGCAGCCTCTGGCGGCTCCGGCTTCTTAGGTGCCCTGCTGGCTGGTTTTGCTGGTGGCTATATCGTTATTCTTCTGCGCAAGGTCTTTAGCTGTCTGCCAGCCTCCTTGGAGGGTATCAAGCCTGTACTTATTTTCCCAGTGTTGGGTATCTTCCTTATGGGGCTTCTGATGCAGTTTGTTATTACTCCTCCTGTAGCTGGCATTAACGAATGGATGATTAATACCCTGAAAGGTATGGACACTAGCTCCCGTATCATGGTTGGCCTGATTATGGGCGGTATGATGTCTTTAGACATGGGTGGCCCTGTCAACAAGGCAGCCTATGTAACTGGTACCGGCCTGCTGGCTGGCGGTGAGTTCGGTGTTATGGCAGCTGTTATGGCTGGCGGTATGGTTCCTCCAATCGCCATTGCTCTCTGCACCATGTTCTTTGGCAACCGCTTTACTGAAAGCGAGCGCAAATCTGGTATAACTACCTTTATTATGGGCCTGTCCTTCATTTCTGAGGGTGCAATTCCATTTGCTGCCGCAGATCCAATCAGAGTAATCCCATCTATGGTAGCTGGCTCTGCTGTTGCTGGTGCCCTGTCTATGGCCTTTGACTGCACTCTGAGAGCACCTCATGGCGGTATCTTCGTAGTACCTACCATTGGCAATCCGCTGATGTATCTGGCTGCTATCGCCGTTGGTTCTCTGGTTGCCTGCTTCATTCTGGGCATGCTGAAAAAGCCATTGAACAAATAAATTAGCCCTTCCATAATTCCAATTATTCCTATACAAAAAGAATCTCCCTTGCTGCCACAACGCACAAGGGAGATTCTTTTTTGTTAATGTTAAGTTAGGTTGATATTTATCAGAAGTAGAAGTTTACCTTACCAGCAGCAGTCCAGCCGTTGTAATCAGCAAAGGTCTTTTCCATAGACAGGTCAAGGAATACATTTCTTGACATATTAGCACGATAGCCAAGGCTCATATAGAGGACATTGGCGTTGTTGTCCTGACTAGGCATAGGTACGCCGTTGATATAGGCATTGTAGCTGCCAGACAGGCCACGGCTATAAGCCAAGCCACCATAGAAACCGCTTACATCCAACAGATTGATACCCAGCTTAGCAGTCCAGTTGTTGGAATCATCACTGGCAATGTAGTTAGGACCAGCCATATAGCCATCAACACTTACCTTGTCATAAGCCAGCTGAATATATGGATTCCAGGTCAGACGGTCATTCTGGGCAATCTTGGCACCATAGCCAATCATAGCACCAGTATCCTTGGTTCCCCAGGTTTCACCATTGTACTTGCTGTCAAACTTGCCAGTATGAATCATATAGTCAATATACTGATCAGATAGCAGCATATGAGTACCATAGATACCAAAATCATAGGCGTTTTTAATATCAGTTCTATCGCTAACTGCTGGAGCAGTGAACTCTACATTACCAGTGGTAGTGCCTATATAAGCACCCAGATAATCATTAGGGCCTACCTTGGCATCATAGCCCAGCTGATAGTTGTTGGTCTTAACAGTGGACTTGCCATATACATCACCATTGTCCACATCCATATTAGTATGCTTGTACTGGAACCATACATTGTCAGGAGCAGGACGTCCCTCGTCAACGGCAGAGGCAAAGCCACGCAGTTCACTGGTACGACTGGTAACATTGGCAGTCATAACATTGGTTACAACAGCAGCAGTACGAGCAGAAGCTACACCAGGAGCAGCAGCGGTCTTACCTGCCTGCTGTACAGCGGCAGTCAGCTCGGCAGCCTTGGCCTGCAGACCAGCAGGAGAAAGACCAGTCAGCTTGCTGGTCAACTTTTCTTTCTCAGCTTCCAGTTCCTTCTGCAAAGTTTCATTTTGTGCCGTCTTGGCATTTTCAATCTCGGTATTTAATCCAGAAATTGCAGCATCCAAGCTCCCCTTAGCTGCTTCCAATGCCGTCTGCTGATCTTTTGTAGGATTGGCAACTGCAACAATATCACTAGCACTAGGAAGCTGGGTGATAAATGGATTTGCCTGTGCAATATCCTTATCAATATCCTTAGCATCCTTTGCAGCCAATGGACTAACCTTCTCCAAAGCAGCATTAGCGTCAGCAATTGCCTTATCAGCTGCATCCTTAGCATCTTCAGCAGCCTGACTGGTTACACTGATATCAACATTGCCCTCGCCACCAGCAGCTGTAATTGCAGCTTTAGTATCTTCATCAATAGTACCATTGGCAGTAATAACATTAACCTTGACTTTAGCACCCTGGGTATTTGGCGCAATCTTCAGGTTTTCAATATTTGCTTTAGTAGCCGCATTTCCGTCTAAGGTAACTGTATCCGCATTAATTTTAGTATTAGTTTGGCTCACAGCACCTTTTAGAGTTACACTGTTGGCAGTTACCTCTGTGGCACTCAATTCGCCTCCTACCTCTAGATTGCCCTGAGTGGTAATATTCTTCGCCTCAATTGCTCCGCCAGCCTTTACATCTCCTGCGGCAGTCAGACTATTAGCCTTTATCTTGCCTTTGGCAATAACATTAACACCGTTAATATCACCAGTAACATCCACGTCTCCTCCAGCGTTTACATTATCCGCATTTAGAGAGGTATCACTTGTTAAATTTCCATTAACACCAAGATTATCAATTTTAGTTTCGCCACTAATTTTGCAATCTTTTGTTGCACCTATAGCAGTAATATTGCCAGCACCACTTACTGTTAAATTAACATTTTCACTTCCAAGATGCACTGTACCTAGTGTTGTCCCATCTGCTACCTCTATACTAGCAGAAGTGCCTACAACACCTACAGAAGCCATATTACTATTAACCTGAACTTTTCCATCTTCACTGATTTTGACACTTCCGTTCTTAGCGTCAGTAGCGAAAAGAATCACCTTTTCTCCATTTGGCTGTTCGAAGCTTATTCCCTTTCCTGCATTTATGGTAATGTCCTCATTAGCCAATGCTTCCTTAAAGGCTGTTATCTTATCTTGGGCTACAATGTTATTTATGCCTTTCCATAGTCCAAAATTAATAGCGCTATTCCCTGTATCCTGAGCCAAAGATTCTAGCGCTGCTTCTACAGCTTTATCCTCATCTACAAAGGTTGCTTTAGAACCATCATATTTAGTAACGGTATAAATGCCCTGTACTGTCTGATTACCCTCTGAGCCATTCATAAATTCAGAATATCCCACACTAGTAAAAGCATAGGCCTCCATAGGACTTACTGCTATACTTGTTCCTACAGTTAACGCCATGCTTACCAACAGGGCAAGCTTCTTCTTACTTTTTATCCGCATACAAAACATCCTCCTAATTTTTGGCGGATAGCGGGACACTCTGTATTTTTTTATGTTATAATGAAATGTATGGATTACGCCAATAATCCATACATTCTTATACGCATTTGAGAGTATCCCTAGCTATGCCAAACGCTTTATAAAACATAATTACAACTATGCGTTCATTATACTCTCATTTGCGTACATTTTCAATAACTACATAGGAAATTATTCCGATTTTTCAGTTATTTTTCACAAAATAGTATGAGGATGTGAGTATTTATGAGTATATGCACACGCATTTTTGAACGCATGGGACAGGATAAATCTCATTTGCGGGCACTAGCTCACAAATTGAGTATTGCTCCCAGCACCGTTACATCCTGGAAAACTCGTGGCAGTGATCCACCTGCCAAATACATTGTTGCCATTGCAGATTTTCTAGGAGTTTCCCCTCTATGGCTATTAACAGGGGAAGATAATTCTAATATACAGAAAGAATTACCAGCAGATAGCAAAGCCCATCAAGAGGTTATTGAGCTATTTGATTCCCTAGAGCGCCCCGGTCAAACTCTCATGTTGGCCGCAGGCTATAAAGAGCAAATGCGTCAAAACGACCTACAACATAATAATATGCGGCAATCTGCTCCCTGTCCCTCTATATGCACTTTAGGCGACAAGATTCTAACACAAAAAGGGTAATTTTGCCTAATAAAAAAAGACTGCTGCAAATCACCCCAGGCAACACCTGACATATGATTTGCACACAGTCTTTTTATTTATTTTCCAACGAAATCAGCAAAAATTCGGCTTCGCTGTCTATAAGTTAGATGGTTACTATCATAGGGAATTTCTCCATATTTACTGCGCAATTTTTTCCACAGATTAACTGCCACAGTCAAATCAAAATCATGGGCTGAGAGCAGCTCTGCCGCCCATATATCTGCCGCTTTTTCCTCCTGCTTCCGTACCACAGACATCTCCATGGCTTCCCAATAATCAGCAGGTGAATATTCCTTGGAACTGCCTTTTTTCTTGCCAGCCCGCCGCAAATACCTCATAGACATTGGAGAGCGCTTAATAGCCGCTGTAGGGTGCCCCAGCATTTCATGGGCCAGCTCATGAGCCAAAATCACCTGCATTTCTGCATCTGTCAGCTCATCTACAGCCCCCTGTGTTATAACAAAAATATACCCTGGCAAGGCATAGGCATTAAATTTGCTATTATCGGACACCAATATTCGCCAATCCTCTGTAGACAAACCAGCCATATTGGCAACCTGTTGCAAATTCCTCTGCACTCTTGACTTGTCACTATCCGAAGCCTTATCTGCCTCCAGCTTTGCCACTGCAAATTCATACAGCTCCTGCCTGCCAGAAGCATTTTCTGAAAAGTAGGCCAGTACCTCATCTCCGCTACCAGCCTGACAAATCCCCCCGCTTGCCAGCCACATCAGCAACAGGTATAATACCCATCCACCCCATTGCTTTAAAAAAATTATTTTTTTCATATCCATTTTTTCAAGATAATTTCTGCCAGATAGTCATTACCACATATACCACACCAGAGGCGATTAATGGCCCTACAGGCACACCCCGGAAGAAAAATACGCCTATCATGGTACCGATAATCAAGGCTGTAGCCACCTCTGGAGAGGCTTTCATATAATCTACTCCCAGATAGCCAAAAATCGCTACACCAGCACCTACAATCAAGGAAACAATTCCCACTGGACTCTGGAAGCAATGCAGAATATCTGCCCAGGTAATCTTCCCTGTGGCAATAGGCACAAATATCGCCGCCGTTAGCAAAATAATCCCCCAGGTAATCCCCTTGTCTCCCAATACATCTATAACCTGATTCAATCCCAGCACCTTTAGCAAGATAACTGCTCCAGCCGCATAGGCCACCGACATATTATGTCCTACTACGCCACAAATCAAAATTGCCAGCATGATTATATATTCCTGTCCCACTTATATACAGCGCCTCATTTCTTCACCGTCCAAAAACTTCTTTGCTTACATACAAAAAAATGCTATAATAAAAGCAAGAGGAGCACCGATAGACGGTTGCCCCAAAAGAAATAGCATATTCATAAGAAAACCGCCATTACCGTTCCAAAGCTTTGGCGGTTTTTCTTATGCCTTGATTGCAACAATAATAAGCAACACTAAGACCAGTGCGAAATATAAATCGTACAAAGTCATAGGCAACGCCCCCTTTCAGGGGCTGGATTAACCGCCTACCGTATTGGTACGCCTCCTGCATTGCTATTATAGCATATATACATTTATCTGCAAATCAAAAATAGCCTCCAGTACCTAGGTATGTACATTTCCCGATTAATCTTTTTCAAAACAACCTTTGGTTCAAATCAACTTCAATAACTACTCCAAATTAACTTTATTAACATCTTGAAGCACTTCAAGGAAAATCATTACGCGTTAATTTGCCTATAACAAAAGGCTGGGGATATCTACCCTTCTCCTCAGCCTTTCAAATTTCGCTTAAATTATTTCTTTGCTTACATACAAAAAAATGCTATAATAAGAGCAAGAGGTGCACCGATAGACGGTTGCCCCAAAGAACAAAAAACGAAATTGTAAGAACTCCGCCTTTACTCGTCCAAAGCCAAGGCGGTTTTCTTATGCTTTAATTGCTTCAATAGTTAGCAATATAATGGTCAATATGAGTATATATAAAAATTCATACTTACCCATCAGCAACGCCCCTTTCAGGGGCTGGATTAACCGCCTACCGTATTGGTACGCCTCCTGCATTTCAACTAAAATTATCTATTTGCCAGCCTGTAAATAGCCAAAGCATTTTCATAGTCTATTGGCCGGAAGGTGGCTACCTTCTTGGTGCCATTAGCGGTACACATATTAGCCAAATACTCCAGCACTGACTCATCCTGTACCCCGATTTCAGATTCAGAGAAGCAGGTTGGCAGGCCCAGCTCATTTTTGAAGAATTCCTCATTCATGCGGATGCCAGCTCTAGCTCTTTCCTCCACAGTACCGGAATTAACACCCCAAACCTTTTCTGCATACTGGGCAAAACGCTCTGGCTTGTCCATATATACATGCTTAGCCCAGGCAGGCCACATAATAGTTAAGGAAGCACCATGGGTAATATTGAATTTGCCACTTAGCTCATGGCCCAGCTTGTGAGCTGCAAAATCCATAGTTCTTCCCAAGCCAGTAAAACCAGTATGGGACACACTGCCACACCACATCAACTCGCTCATGGCCTCATAGTCCTTGCGATTGACCAACGCCTTGCGGCCAAACTTAATCACGTTCTTAATCAGTTCCTCAGCAACTCTGTCTGTAAAGCTATTGCCCTCAGTATGAGTCATATACCGCTCCAGGGTATGCATGATAATATCTGCGGTACCACAGGCAATCTGATAAGGAGGCAAAGTATAGGTCAGCTCTGGATTCATAATAGCAAATTTAGGTCGATTCAAATCCGTATTGGTGCCACATTTTTTGCCTATTTCATCATTGGTCAGCACCGCAGAATTACTGGTTTCACTGCCTGCTGCAGAAATGGTCAGCACTGCTCCCACTGGAGTTGTCTTGGTAATAGGCTGTCTGCCACTCCAATATTCCCAAATATCCACATCTGGGGTAGCAATACCATGAGCAATAGCCTTAGCTGTATCCAGCACACTGCCGCCGCCTACGCCCAGTATAAAATCTGCCTTGAAATCCAATGCCTGCTGAATCCCCTCTCTAGCCTTGGACATCAATGGATTTGGCTGTACTCCACCTATAGAATCATAAGGCAGTCCCGCTGCCGTCAGCTGATTCTGCAATCTGCCCAGCAAACCGCTTCTTACCACACTGCCGCCACCATAAACGATAAATACTCGGCTTCCTCCATATTTTTTAATTTTATCTGCAACCTTGCTTTCAGCACCCTTGCCAAAAACAACCTCTGTTGGACTATAGTATTCAAAACTCTGCATAAGAATCCCTCCTGCTATTATATTGCCTCCTCTAGGGGATATAACACCTGCTGCCAGCTTATTATCCCTCTATTTACATATACAAATTGTATCACAAATCAAGCAAAAATAATAGATTATTTTTTATTGTTTGAGCAAAAATAAAGCTCTGCCAGAAAAGTTCCAGCAGAGCCTTTGTCATAACAAATATTGCTTAAAATGCAATGTAAAACAGCACTACTTGTCAGAGCACATCTTATTTAGTCTTTTACATTGCGGAAAGCAATGGAGTAGATGAATACCACCAGAAAGCAAACTACTGGCAGATAGAAAGCTGAACGAATAGCTGTTTCTTCAGCAGTAAAGCCGCTTACCAGGAAGGACATGGTAGCATTATCCACCAAAGAACCCATAATAGGAGTGATTACCGCACCGCCCAGAATAGCCATGATCAAGCCAGCAGCACCGAATTTAACCTCAGGTCCAAGACCTCTCAGGGCAATACCATAAATAGTTGGGAACATCAGAGACATACAGCCAGAAATTCCTACTAAGCAGTAGATAGAGACTTCTATTGGCAGATAGATAGTACCTAGACAGCAGAGAATGCCACCTAAAGCAAATACAGCCATCATCTTAGCTGGTACAATGTACTTCATCAGCCAAGTACACAGCCAGCGGCAACCGATAAAGAGGAAAATAGAGTAAATGTAGAAATTAGCAGCCTCAGCCTCTACCAAATGCATATTGGTCATAACATATTTGATAGTCCAGGTCCATACAGCAATCTGTACACCTACATAGAAGAACTGAGTAATTACACCGAAGGCATAACGAGGCAGGCTAATCAGCTTGGACAGTGCCTCACCTACAGTCATTTCATCATCAGCATCCTTATCGCTAAGCTTGCTGCGGAAGAAAGCAACCCAGATAATAAAGGCAATCAGTATCAAGCCTACATAAGGTACGCATACCCAGAACAACTCAGTATCACGAACAGCTGCCAGCTCACTGGCACTCATAGCCAATCTATCATCCAAAGTAGCTGAATTCAGATGGGACAGAATTACGTATTTAGCCAAGAACAAACCACACATGGAACCCAAAGGATTGAAGGCCTGAGCCAGATTCAACCTGCGAACGCTGGTAGCAGCATTCCCCAGGGATAATACAAACGGGTTACAGGTAGTCTCCAATACAGACAGGCCACCGGCCAGTACGAAAATTGAAACCAGGAACAGATTATAGCTTTGGAGAATGGCTGCCGGTATATAACCAAAGGCACCAATCATATAGAAGCCCAAACCTACCAAAACACCTACACGATAAGAATATTTCTTGATGATAAATGCAGCTGGCAACGCCAGTACAGCATAAGCACCATAAAATGCAACCTGCACCAATGATGAATCTACCGCCTTAATCATAAAGATTTTGGCAAAGGACGGCACTAGATTATCCGTCATGTTGTTCAGCAGTCCCCAAAGTGCAAAACAGGTAACCAGCAACGCGAAATACACCCGGTATTCCTTTGGTACTACTGATACATTTGTATCTGAAGTATTCTCTTTCATTTTCTTCCCCTTTTTTCTTTCACTTATTCCTTATAACCCCTAAATTATTCAAAGAAAATGCTACCCTGCTCCCCCAAGCAAGGCAGCACTCCTGTCAAAAATTATTCAGCGTAATGCTTGAAACCTGGATGTCTGCCAGTTACACCATAGTAGCTGCGCAAATCAATCAGCTTGTCAATATTCTCCTTGGAAATCTCCTTAGGGCCGCCCAGCTGGTATGCCACCAGATTAATCTTGGCGAAAAGCTCCAGAGTCTCCATCTTGTAGTATGCACCTATCAGGCTATCCGCCATAGTCAAAGCACCGTGATTCTCCAGCAAAACTGCATCATGCTCCTGAATGTATGGAGCAATAGCCTCTGGCACCTCATAGGTGGATGGAGTTCCATATGGAGTAATAGGAATAGACCCCAAAGCTACAACTGTCTCAATCATATCATATCTATCAAGAGGTACATGAGCCACAGCAAAACCAGTAGCTGTTGGTGGATGAGCGTGAAGTACAGCACCTACATCATCTCTATCCTTGTAGCAGCGGAGATGCATCTTTATTTCGGAGGAAGGACGATAGCCTTCATTTGCCTCCAGAATATTGCCCTCTGCATCAATGCGAACCAGCTTGTCTGGGGTAATAAAACTCTTGCTGATACCGGTTGGAGTAGCCAGAAATGTGCCATCCTCTAATTTTACAGTAACATTGCCATCATTAGCTGCTACCCAGCCCAGCTGCCACATCTTGTGACAAACATCGCAAATTTCATTCTTAATATCTTCGTAAGCCATCTTAAAATCTCCTTTTATCGCCTAAAATTATTTATCAAGCCTTGACAACGCCCTTTTGCAACATTACGTTAGCATAAACAGCGCTCTCACCGGTAGTTACAATAGCATAAGCAGTGCTTGCTTCCTCGTAGAACTTGAATCTTTCAATAGTACCTACAGCTTCACTGCCACGATCATCGTGCTTGGCTACAATTTCCTTATAGGTATCCCAAATAGGAGTCTTGGTAGGATCTCCTGGCATAACCTCCATCAAGGAAACAGGCTTTTCTACATAGCCATCCAAAGGCATCAGCTGCAGAATTGCATCTAACAGCTCTGGTACACCATGACCATCGCAACGAACTACTTTGCAATTCTTGCCCACGGATTCAGCAGGAAAATTGCCATCTCCGATAACTATTCTATCGCTATGTCCCATTTCGCAGAGCACCTTCAAAAGCTCTGGAGACAAAATCTTTGGTATTCCTTTCAGCATGATGTAATTTCCTCCCACCTGCGATACATTCTATTCCATTCATCTGAATCCTTTGGCTCATAAACAGCCACTGGCTCAGATTCCATAATTACTTTACGAGCAGTCTGGATATCCTCAATAGCTCCACTAGCCAAAAGCTGCAGAGCAATATTGCCAATAACAGTTGCCTCCACTGGGCCGGCTATAACCTTCTTCTGGCAGGCATTGGCTGTCAGCTGACACAATAGCTGGCTCTGAATACCACCGCCAATCATGTGCAGGACAGGATAGGCCTGATGAGTACAGCCTTCAACCTCCAGGGCTGCCTGATGATAACGCATAGCCAAGCTTTCATCTATGCAACGAACAATCTCTCCAGGAGACTCCGGTACATGCTGGCCAGTACGACGACAATATTCACGAATACGCTCCGGCATATTGCCGCTAGGTACAAACTCCGGCGCATCTGGATTGATAAAGGACTGAAAAGGCTTAGCCTGACGAGCCAGCTGCTCCAGCTCTCCAAAGGAATACTCCTTGCCCTCTCTCAGCCACTGTCTGCGGCTTTCCTGAATCATCCACAAGCCAATAATATTCTTTAAGAAAGAGGTCTTGTTGCCATAACCACCTTCATTAGTTACATCTGCTGCCAGAGACTGCTCATTGATAATAGGCTCTGATAGCTCAGTGCCTAGCAATGACCAGGTACCGCAGGACAGGAACAGGAAGTCCTCTGCCTCCGTAGGTACTGCTGCCATAGCACTCTGAGTATCATGACCAGCCACCGCAATAACCTCTGGCTGCTCCATCCCCAGTTCATTGGCAATCTCCTGAGAAAGTCTGCCTACAGGGGAAGCTGTAGGTACAATCTCTGTAAAAATACCAGCTGGCAACTGCAATTTATCAATAATATCCTGACTCCAGCATCTATTTTTGGCATCCATTACTTGGGTTGTGCTGGCAATAGAATACTCAGTCTTTTTAGCTCCGCACAACAGATAGTTAAACAAATCCGGCATTAGCAGCATGGTATCTGCTCTATTTATCAGCTCTGGTCTTTGCTTCTTCAGGGACAACAGCTGGAATACAGTATTGATTTCCATCAGCTGATTGCCAGTAATTCCATACAACTCATCCCGGCTAATATCCTTGAAGGCTTCCTCCAGCATCCCCTTGGTGCGGGCATCACGATAATGTACAGGATTTTCCAGCAGCATGCCATCCTTGTCCAGCAGTCCAAAGTCTACACCCCAGGTATCAACACCTATGCTGTCAATCCTGCCAGCTAGATGGGCTTTGGTCAGTCCCTGCTTTACCTCATGGAAAAGTCTGAGAATATCCCAATACATAGTACCATTGATGGTTACGGGGTCATTGGAAAATCGGTGTATCTCTTCCATGCGGATGGTACGGCCATCGAAGATTCCGATGACCGCCCGGCCGCTAGATGCACCGAAGTCAAATGCCAATACGCGTTTTTCTTCGGCCATTTTCTTTCCTCCCAATTCCCGGCTTATTTATACATAGGGCCATAGTTCTGGCATGCACGATAGTCCTGGCCTTCCTTATCCATACCGAAAGCATTCCATGCTGCTGGACGGAAAATCTTGTCCTCGTCCACATTGTGCATGCATACAGGAATACGCAGGATGGAGCAAAGAGTAATTAAATCTGCACCAATGTGGCCATAGCTGATAGCGCCGTGGTTTGCCCCCCAGTTGTTCATAACATCATAAGCAGAGGTGAAAGCTCCCTTGCCAGTCAAACGTGGAGTAAACCAGGTACAAGGCCAAGTGTAGTCAGTACGCTTCCACAGCTTGTCAGAAATCTCATCTGGCAGATTTACGGTATAACCCTCTACCAACTGAAGAACAGGGCCAACCCCCTTTACCAAATTGATACGAACCATAGTAGCAGGCATTTCACCACGAGTCAGATAACGAGAGGAGAAACCGCCGCCACGGAAGTAGCCGTTATCTGCAGGGCACCACTCAGTAGCATCCAAGCAAGCCTTCTGATCAGCCTCAGTCATCTCCCAGAAAGGCTTGATTACAGAATTGCCCTCAGCGTCCTTAACCTCGCCACAAGCATCCAAGCAAGCAGCACCGGAGTTAATCAAGTGCAGGAATCCCTTGCCCTCAGCAGCCTTGCCTTCCAAATCATAGCCAGCAGCCTTCTTAACAGCCTCTGGGCTCCAGTAAGTACGAACATCAGCAAAAATCTGAGCGCTGTTAGTCAACAGCTTGTTGAACAGCATAGCTGCACCGTTGAGAGTATCGTTCTCGGTAGCCAGAATGTAGCTCTCTCTTGCACCTTCCCAGTCAAAGGAGGAGTTCATCAGCGCCTCAGCAAAGTCACCGTTTGGATAGAAGTCAGTCCACTGTCTCTGGCCCTGGAAGCCGCCAGCAATAGCGTTATGGCCCACAGCCTCTTCCTCACAGCCCTTTGGCAGATTAGGATTGCCGTTGAACAGATCCTTGATGATGCACATCATCTTTACAACGAACTCCCAAGCCTCTTCCTTCTCCTTGTCGCTCTTGCGGGCAAAATCAGGGTTCTTGTCGAAGCCTTCCTTGCAGTGCTCTTTAGTCCAAGCCAAAGCCTTCTGGAATTCCTGCTCATCATAGATACCCTCAGTCATGCGACGGATAATCTCAACCTCATCTACAGACTCAATTCTCATGCCCAGATACTCCTCAAAGAACTCAGGGCTGATAATGGACCCGCCAATACCCATGGTAATGGAACCAATCTGCAAATAAGACTTGCCTCTCATGGTAGCAGCAGCTACAGCAGCACGGCCGAAGCGCAGCAGCTTTTCCTTTACATCCTCAGGAATCTCAGTTGCATCTGCTTCCTGAACATCGTGGCCATAAATACCGAAAGCAGGCAGACCCTTCTGTGCATGACTAGCCAATACGGAAGCCAGATATACAGCACCTGGACGCTCAGTACCGTTGAAGCCCCAAACACCCTTAATAGTCATTGGATCCATATCCATAGTCTCAGAACCATAGCACCAGCAAGGAGTTACAGTTAAGGTAATGTCTACACCAGCCTTCTTGAACTTGTCTGCACAAGCAGCTGCCTCTGGCACACGGCCGATAGTAGTATCAGCAATAATAACCTTTACAGGCTCGCCGTTGGTGTATCGCAGATTCTCCTCAAACAGCTTCTTAGCTGCCTGAGCCATGCCCATAGTCTGATCTTCCAGAGATCCTCTTACATCCAATACCCCTCTGCGTCCATCAATAGTAGGACGAATACCAATTACTGGATAATCACCGATAAGTCTGCTCTTTGCCATCTTAATTTCCCCCTAATCATAGATAACATTAAAATTATTAAGTGTTTATTGTGTGTTTCTTTATCTTTCTTACACTCATAGTATAACATTAGACCTTATGGTTTTCTTGGTGTATTTTGTGATATAATGTGATTATATTATCTTTTCAGATTTTTCTGCTTATTTGAACAAAATGCCATTATTTTATAAAAACGCCCTTATATGTCTATTATTCTTACAGACTTATATCTGATTTTATGACAATATTATCTTTTTTTCTATGAAGGAGTGTGACAATATTATGAAACATGAAGGATACAATGAGTTCTTTCAGCGAGGCCGCTTTGATTTTCCCATAGAATTTTATCATGTAGAAGCCAACCACCCTCGATTTCATATGCCCTACCATTGGCATATGGAATTCGAAATTATCTGGGTTAAGCAAGGTGCCCTGCATCTGATATTGAATGAAACCGATATTCACGCCAAGGCTGGAGATGTAGTTTTTGTCCGAGATGGGGTAATTCACGGCGGTATGCCCTGTAGTCAGGATACCATCTATGATTGTGTAGTCCTTGATATGGGCAAGCTGCTGGCTGGCAGTCATACCTTCAAGGAGCAAATTGAAACTATTCTCAGCCACGATATATTGGTAAATAAATATCTGCCTGTAGCTACTCCTCATATTCCTATTATTGTCAAGGCCATGTTTAATGCCCTAAAAAATGAATCTCCTGGCTATGAGCTGATTGTTACCGGAATGCTTTATGCCTTTTTCGGCTTTGTACTAGAATACCAGCTTTACCATTTTCCCCAGGATGCCCATACCGCAGAGCACAATCGCAAAAGGCGCAACCAGCTGAAAAAGACCTTTGCTCTGATTGACTCCTCCTACGATCAGCCTCTTACCCTGGCAGATTTAGCTGATGCAGCCGGTCTGTCCCCCAACTATTTCTGCCGTTTCTTCAAAAAAATAACCCAGCAGAATCCTATTGATTACCTCAACAGCTACCGCATTGAAGCAGCTTGCATCAAGCTGACAGAAACCAATGATTCTATTACAGATATTGCTCTGGCCTGTGGCTTTAACGATGTAAGCTATTTTATAAAAATGTTCCGTCGCTACAAGGGTATTTCTCCTTTGAAATACAAAAAGAATACTTCTGGCAACTAAATTTTTCCACAAAAAAACCACGACAAGCTGGCTTTACAGTCAAACCTGTCGTGGTATTTTTATTTCCTCGGCTATGCCAAGATATTTTTGTACTGATTATAGAGTACCAAAGATACGGTCACCAGCATCTCCCAAACCTGGTACGATATAGCCATGCTCGTTCAGCTTTTCATCTACAGAGGCTACATATACAGGTACATCAGGATGCTCATCGTTAATAACCTTTACACCCTCTGGAGCAGCTACCAGGCACATGAGAATCAGCTTCTTGGCGCCCTTCTCCTTCAGCATGGTAATAGCTGCTGCAGCAGAACCACCTGTAGCCAGCATAGGATCTACCACCAGCATGGTACGCTCTGCAATATCGCTAGGCATCTTGCAGTAGTATTCCACTGGCTTCAAAGTCTCTGGATCACGATAAAGACCAATGTGGCCAATCTTAGCCGCAGGAATCATATTTACCACACCGCTCTGCAGCCCCAGTCCTGCGCGGAGAATAGGCACTACGCATACCTTGCGGGTATCAGCCAGCTCCTTGCCTACGCACTTGGATACTGGAGTTTCAATCTCCACATCCTTCAGAGGGAAATCTCTGGTGATTTCGTAGGTCATCAGCATGCTGATTTCCTCCAACAGCTCACGAAAATCCTTGGTTCCTGTAGTCTTTTTACGCATCATGGTCAGCTTGTGCTGGATCAATGGATGGTCAATAACATTTACTTTCAATTCTGACATTATATATACTCCTTTTACCCCTAGGGAGAAATTACTCATAGAGAGGGTATTTTGCACAGAGAGCAGCCACACGCTGGCTGGCTTCCTTACGCGCCCCCTCATCCTCTGGATTATCCAATACCAGAGCAATAATATTTGCAACCTCTACCATATCCTCCTCCTTGAAGCCACGAGTGGTCAAGGCTGGAGAGCCCAAGCGGATACCGCTGGTTACAAATGGGCTAAGCTTCTCAAATGGAATAGTATTCTTATTGGCAGTAATACCTACCTCATCCAGCAGGTTCTGAGCCAACTTGCCGGTAATATTCTTGCTGGTCAAATCCACCAGCATCAGATGGTTGTCAGTACCGCCGGAAACAATGCGGAAGCCATCTGCCTGGAGAGTATCAGCCAAAGCCTTTGCATTCTTAACAATCTGCTGAGCATATTCCTTGAACTCAGGGGACAAAGCCTCCTTCAAAGCTACGGCCTTGCCTGCAATAACATGCATCAAAGGACCACCCTGAATACCAGGGAAAATAGCCTTGTTGAACTGCTTGCCAAACTCCTCATCCTTGCAGAGAATCAAGCCACCACGAGGACCGCGGAGAGTCTTATGAGTAGTAGTAGTAACTACATCAGCATACGGAACTGGGCTTGGATGCAGGCCTGCAGCTACCAAACCAGCAATATGAGCCATATCCACCATGAGATATGCACCTACGGAGTGGGCAATCTCAGCCATGCGCTGGAAATCAATAGTTCTAGCATAGGCAGAGGCACCAGCTACTATCAGCTTTGGCTTGCACTCATTGGCAATTCTTTGAATCTCATCATAATCCAGCATCTCGGTCTTTTCGCTAACACCATATGGCACGATTTTAAAGTATTTACCAGACATATTAACAGGTGAGCCATGAGTCAAATGACCGCCATCAGTCAGATTCATACCCATAACAGTATCACCAGGAGTCAACAGGGCAAAGAACACTGCCATATTGGCCTGAGCACCAGAATGAGGCTGTACATTTGCATATCCTGCATCAAAGAGCTCCTTAGCTCTATCAATAGCCAGCTGCTCTACCACATCTACGTATTCACAGCCACCATAGTAACGCTTACCGGGATAGCCCTCTGCATATTTATTGGTGAGGACACTGCCCTGAGCAGCCATAACAGCCTTGCTGACAATATTCTCAGAAGCAATCAGCTCCAGCTTGTTTCTCTGACGATTCAGCTCCTGGTCAATTGCCTTGGAAACCTCTGGATCTACAGTGTTCAAATCATTCATCAATGCCATACAAATACCTCCTGATACTTTTAACCAAATGAGAAAAATACTTAGATATAGCTTATTTCTCAGCCAAAGCCATCATCTTGTCAATGCGACGCTGATGGCGCTCATCATGGGAAAATTCAGTAGTAACCCAAGTGCGGACAATCTCTCCGGCAGGGCCAAAACCGATTACCCGGCCACCCATAGCCAGCACATTTGCATCATTGTGCTCTCTGGACATACGAGCAGAGAAAACATCATGACACAGTGCAGCACGGATACCCTTTACCTTGTTAGCAGCAATGGAAATACCCAAGCCAGTACCGCAGAGCAGAATACCTCTGTCTGCCTCCCCAGCAGTAATCTTGCCACAAACCTTCTCGGCAATGTCTGGATAATCTACAGAAGCCTCTGTATATGTACCCATATCCTCTACCTGAATATCATCAAATTCTGCCAAAACCTTTTTTACTGCTTCCTTTAGCTCCAAGGCGCCGTGGTCGCAGCCAATAACCAATTTCACAAAAATAGCTCCCTTCCATTGTTGGTCAGAAATACTCTGCCCTATAAATATCACATTCCTATATATTTTATCATATAGAAGCAAAACCTGCATAAAAATTTAAACCATAGCATAACTTCTGCCATGGATATTGGAACATTGGCTGACAAAAATGACCATAAAACAAAAAGAGGCTATCTTAATTCAGATAACCTCTTTGTAACCGGCAATTTCTTAGTCGCGGCAGGAGCCACCACGGCGGGTGTCTCCTGTCGGGCAACATGTCGCTGGCATGTTGCCCCTCCCAGCCGTACCAGCCATTATGCTTAGAGACTTCTACACATAACAAAAGAGACTATCTCTCGACAGTCTCTAGCTAACCGGCAACTTTCTATCCTCCCAGCTCGTCTCCAAGCAAGTACTTTCGACGTT
>DAVZJH010000005.1:0-41415 GCA_052272885.1 Anaerovibrio sp.
AGATAAAATAGAAGAAAAGACGAGATTTTTCAGTAACCAAAAGATGAATTTGGTTGCTTTATACTAATTTACTATGAGGGGATACCAATGAGTGGTTTTAAAGGCACAAAATTAGCTGCAGACAAGATAATAAGGATTGGCTCTCGACTGGAATTCTATCCCGAGGAAGCACCGGAAGGTGTAAGCAGCCGTGTAGAAGAAATCAAAAATGGTAAAATATTGGCGGCTATGCCCATGAACGAAAAAGGAGTACCAATTATTCCTAGACCGGGAGAAGCTATGATGGGCAAAACTCCTGGAGATGGATGCTTTTACAAGTTTAGTACCCATTACTTGGATAAGGCTAGGGAAGGGAATGTTCCTGTTTGGATTGTTACTATGCCTGCTGAGGTACAAAAGATTCAGAATAGGGAATTTGTCCGTGTATCAGCAGACTATACAGTAATTTTGCGGCCCCTTAATGAATATGGTGCCATGGGGGATATGATTATCACCCGCATTACTGATATCAGTGGTGGTGGCATTGCCCTTACCAATGACAAGGAGCTGCCTGTAGGCAGCAAGGCAGTAGTAGAGCTGACCAGTATTCCAGGAGTGGGAATGCTGCGGATTACCGGTCAGATAATGCGATGTGTTCCTGTCAAGAATGCAACCACACCTACTTATCAGATAGGTGTAAAATTCTTGGATATGAGCAAGGTACATCAGAATAAGCTGGTAAAGTTTATTTTTGAAATACAAAGACAAAGTCTGGCCAAGGGAATTGGCACTAAGTGAGAGGAGGCAGGCAAATGATTCGCGTGGTTATAGCAGATGACTCTGCCTTTATGAGAAAGGTAATATCAGACCTTTTGAACAAAACACCAGATTTTCAGGTAGTAGGCATTGCCAGAAATGGTAAGGAAGCTGTAGAGCTGGTTGCCAAAGAAAAACCAGATCTGCTGACGCTGGATATCAATATGCCTGTAATGGATGGCTTGCAGGCTTTGCAGGTCATTATGAAGGACTGCCCTGTGCCCGTGCTGATGTTCAGCAGTCTTACCAAGAAGGATGCGGATGAAACCATTAGGGCCTTGGAACTAGGAGCAGTGGATTTTCTTTGCAAGGCAGGAGGATCAATCTCCAAAATAGATAGCATAGAGGACGATATTATTGAAAAATGTCGCAGTGTTGCCTCTGTTGGAGTAAGAAAAACAAAAAATATCCAGAATATTTTTCAGAAAAAGCAGGAAGCGCCGAATTTAAAGCGAATTAATATATTTGAGAGGAAAGGTTATGGAAATCAATCCTCCCAGACAAGCAAAACTACAGGCCTATCCACATCTCCTGGATATACCAGTATGTTGGCCAAGCATGAAAATCCTCTAATGAAGCAGAAGCCTGCTACATCATTCTATAGCAGCTCTGCTGGAGGTAATTCTACCAAACTTGTGGCTTTAGGAACCTCAACAGGAGGACCAAGAGCCCTGCAGCAGGTAATACCAAGGTTGCCGGCCAATATGCCTTGTGGTATGGTAGTTGTGCAGCATATGCCACCGGGCTTTACCAAATCACTGGCCGAGAGATTGAATTCTCTGTCGCAGGTTACGGTGAAGGAAGCAGAGCAGGGTGATCTTATTTTACCAGGCCATGTTTATATTGCACCAGGTGGATATCATCTTACAGTTAGGGGAAATGCTGCAAAAAGAGAGATTTCTCTGAATCAGGATCCGCCTTTGGCTTCCCATAGGCCAGCGGTGGATATAATGTTTGATTCTGTGATCAAATATGGTTCTGAGGTGGTATCAGTTATCCTTACAGGTATGGGATGTGATGGTGCTGCTGGAATGAAAAAGATAAAGAAGGCTGGGGGCTATGTTATAGCTGAGGCTGAGGAAACCTGTGTTGTATATGGTATGCCAAAATCTGTAGTGGAGGCTGGCATTGCAGATGAGGTTCTGCCAATAGGGCAGATAGCAGATGCGATTATAAAAAGAGTTAGGAATTAATCAAATCAGGGGGAATAGAAATGGAAACAAATCAGTACATGGAAATGTTTTTGGATGAATCACGGGAACATTTGCAGTCTCTGAACGATGGTCTGCTGAGCCTGGAAAATGATCCTGAGGATTTATCAGTCCTTAATGAGATTTTCCGTAATGCTCACACCTTGAAGGGTATGTCTGCTACTATGGGCTATACCAAGACTGCTGAGCTGACTCATGATATGGAGAATCTTTTGGATATGCTCCGCAAGGAACAGCTGAAGGTTAGCGAGGAAATTATTGATGTAATCTTCAAATGTGTAGATGCGTTGCAGGAAATGGTTGATAATATAGCCAACGGAGAAGGTGAGGATGCAGTTGACGTATCTGAGCTGGTTCGTATGGTTAATGCCATTGCTAGAGGAGAGTCTGTGGCTCAGGCTGAGGCAGAAACTGGTGTGAAGCTGCCAGGAACTCCTGTTGAGCCGGCGGCAGAATCTGCTAAGTCCCAGATGCCAGAGGGATGTGAGCTGAATGATACAGATATGTTGGTCATTAGAGAAGCCAAGAACAGTGGCTTGATTCCGTTCTGGGTACATGTGGAGATTGCGGATACTTGTCTTTTGAAATCTGCTCGTTCCTATATGGTTATGAATGTTCTGGACGAGCTGGGCGATGTTATTAAGTCTGTGCCACCAGCCCAGGATTTGGAGCAGGAAAAATTTGACCATAGCTTTGATGTTTGTCTGGTAACTGATGCAGATGCTCATAAAATAGAAGAAGGGGTTGCTGCTATTTCTGAAATCAGTGCAGTAAAAGCAACTGAAATTGTTTTGGATGCGCCAAAGAAAGCTGAAGAACCAAAGGCCGGAGCAGCTGTTGCCAAGGCTTCTACTCCAGCACCAAAGGCAGCTCCTGTTGCCAAGGCAGCAGATAAGCATCCAGCAGCTAATGGTAAGCACGATAAAAAGACTCATGTAGGCGGGCAGTCTGTTCGTGTTGATATTGAAAAGCTGGATACCCTTATGAATCTGGTAGGAGAGCTGGTTACTAACAAGGTACGTTTGGAGCAGATTGGTATGACTCATCGTCTTACTGAGCTGACAGAGACCTTGGAGCAGATGGATAGAGTAACTACTGATTTGCAGTCCGTAGTTATGAAGGTAAGAATGGTGCCTGTTAGTCAGGTATTCAACCGTTTCCCACGTATGGTTAGAGATTTGGCTAAGGAATTGAATAAGGATATTAATCTGACTATTGAGGGTGAGGATACAGAGCTGGATCGTACCGTAATTGATGAAATCGGTGATCCACTGATGCATTTGCTGAGAAACTCTCTGGATCATGGTGTAGAGCATCCTGATGATCGTGAGGCCAAGGGCAAGCCAAGAACCGGTGAGGTTGGTCTGATTGCTCGTCATGAGGGTAACAATGTAGTTATCATGGTTACTGATGATGGTGCAGGTATTAATGCAGATAAGATTCGCAGCAAGGCTGTAGAAAAGGGTATGATTAGCCGTGAGGAAGCTGATGACTTGCCAGATGCAGATGCAGTACGTTTGATTTTCCTGCCAGGCTTCTCTACTGCTGATACCATTACTGATGTATCCGGCCGTGGTGTAGGCATGGATGTAGTACGCAGCAAGATTGAGTCTCTGGGCGGCCATGTAGACGTAGAAACCAAGATTGATGAGGGTTCTGTTTTCAAGATTAAGCTGCCTCTGACCTTGGCTATTATTCAGGCTATGCTGGTTAAGGTTCAGGATGAGATGTATGCTATTCCTTTGGGCTCCATTGATAGCACCATCAATATTACTCCTAATGATATTAAGACCGTACAGAACAAGGAGGTTATTGTTCTGCGTGGACAGATTATACCAATTGCCCGTCTAAATGAAGTGCTTAGCGTACCACAGGGCAAGTCCAATGATGAGGATGATATCTTTGTGGTTGTTGTTCATGTTGGTGACCACAAGATTGGTATTGTGGTAGATAATCTCATTGGCCAGCAGGAAATCGTTATTAAGACTTTAGGCAAGCTTTTGTCCGGCCTGAAGATGTTGGCAGGTGCTACTGTTCTGGGTGATGGCCATGTGGCTATGATTCTGGATGTCAGCGCATTGATGTAATCGAAGGGGGTACAGAAGATGGCTAAGGATGATAAGGTAATGACTGACGATGATGTACAGGTAGTTGCCTTTAAGCTGAAAAATGAAGAATATGGCTTCAGTATTTTGAACGTGCAGGAAATCAAGGGATTAACCGATATTACCCGTGTTCCTTTTGCGCCAGATTTCATAAAGGGTGTAATTAATCTTCGTGGCAGCGTATTGCCAGTTATTGATTTGAAAAAGCGTTTGGGCCTGGAGGATACACCATATACTGCTAATACTAGAATTGTTATTGTACAATACGATGAGGTTTCTGTAGGTATGCTGGTGGATGCAGTAACAGAGGTGCGTACCATTAGTGCAGCAGATATTGATACCACCAGAGCTATTACCTCTGGTACTGATTCCAGCTCCAAGTTTATTTCTGGTATCGGCAAGGTGGATGGCAGATTGATTATCCAGCTCAATATCAGCGAAATTATAGGACTGAGTGGTGAGGAATAAGTCTTTCAGATTGTATAGATTGGTGGGATGAAGGAAATGTCAGATGATATCGCAAGTCTTTCTCCGGTGCAGATGGATGCACTGCGAGAGATTGGCAATGTAGGTGCAGGAAATTCTGCTACAGCGTTGTCACAGATTATCAATCGTCGTATAGATATGGATGTGCCAAGGGTATCTATTGTACCCTTGGAGGAGGTTCCAGAGCTGGTAGGTGGTCCTGATACAATGGTGGTAGGCGTATTCCTGAGGGTATATGGCAAGGCTCCTAGTAATATTTTGTTCTTGCTGCCAAGGGATAGTGCTTTCTATCTGGTGGATATGCTTATGGGCAAGAAGCACGGCGACACTCAGAAGCTGGACTTTATGGATGAATCAGCTTTGATGGAGATAGGCAATATTCTTTCTGGTGCCTACCTTAATGCGCTGTTTAATTTTACGAATATTTCCCTGCTGCCATCTATTCCGGCCTTGGCTATGGATATGGCAGGGGCTATTCTTAGCGTTGTGTTGGTACAGCTTGGCCAGATGGGTGACCATGCCTTGGTTATTGAAACCGAATTCAAAACTGAGGATGATGGTATCAAGGGTCATTTCTTCCTCGTACCAGATCCAGGTTCGTTGGAGATAATATTACAAGCAGTGGGAGTGTAACTATATGCCAGATTTAGTAAAGGTGGGGATGGCTGACTATAAGGTTGGCCGTGCACCTGATATCTTAATAAGTTATGGTCTGGGTTCATGTATAGGCATTTCCCTGTACGATCCTCAGACAAAAATAGGTGGTCTACTGCACATTATGCTGCCTGATAGCAGTAAATCCCGTTCCAATGAGAATAGAGCAAAATTTGCCGATACGGGAATTAAGGATATGCTACAGGAGCTTATTAGCATGGGAGCTGCCAAGTCCAGATTGGTTGCCAAGCTGGCTGGCGGTGCCCAGATGTTTGCTTTTGCCAATGCTTCCGATATTATGAGGGTTGGTTTGCGTAATGCTACAGCCTCCAAGGAAATATTGGCCAGTTTATCTATTCCTGTTGTGGGAGAGGATACAGGGGGCAACTATGGACGAACTGTGCAGATTGATTTGTCCAATGGTGTCTACAAGGTAAAAACCATAGACAAGGGTGATAAGGAAATCTAACATGATAGATATTTGTAAGCTTACGGCAGCCCTGGTATTTGCAGCTATAGCAGGCTTGACGGCTATAGCTGCCGGATTGCTGAGTGATGTCCGCATATCGGTTATTCTCATGCGGACAGCTTGCATTTTTTTAGCCACCGGTGTATTGGTTTATATCGGTGCTTTTCTGTTTGAAAAGATAGGTTATGGCTCTCTGATTAAGGAAACAGAGCAGGCCATGACGGATTTGAAGCAGAAGGAAAAACAGGAGCAATCTGAGGTAGAAGCCGAAGTAGCGGGGGATGCTCAGGATAAGGATGTTGCTGCTGAGCCACAGCTAGAGAAGAGTAATCAGGAGGGATTTGCACCTCTGGATACAGATTCTCTCCGCAAGGTAACAGGCAGCAGTGAATCATAATCAGGTGATACAAGCAATGGTGGTGAGGCATAGTGCAGAATTATCATAAATCAGCTGAGGATATAAATAATCTTTGGCAGGTCTATTCTCAGAATCCAACTCTGGAAATTCGCAATCAGCTGGTGGAGCACTATCTGCCTCTGGTAAATATTATAGCTGGCCGTATGGCCATGAGTCTGCCGGCCCATGTGGACAGGGATGATTTGATAATCAGCGGGTACTTTGGTCTGATGGATGCAGTGGCCAGATATGATATCCAGCGAGGAAACAAATTTGAGACTTATGCTGGCCTACGTATCAGCGGGGCAATGAAGGATGATTTGCGTTCCAGGGATTGGATATCCGTTTCCCTCAGACAAAAAATCCGTAGATATGAGGCTGCGGTAAACAAGCTGGAGGGTACACTAGGCCACGGGGTAACAGATGAGGAGCTGGCTCAGGAATTAGATATGACCGTGGAGCAGGTACATCATCTGGAGCAGCAGATAAATGCGGCAACTATTATACCTCTGGGGGAATATATGAAATCTGAGGCCGCAGGTGCTCAGGATATGGATCCTTACAGCAGTGCCGAATACGTAGAGCTAAAGGAAACTCTCATGGGGGCATTGGATGAGCTGACCGAAAAAGAAAAGCTAGTGGTGTCTTTATATTATTATGATGAATTGACCATGAAGGAAATAAGCTTGATAATGCATTTATCAGAAGCACGTATTTGCCAGCTGCATACTAAGGCTATATTCAAGCTAAGGGGATTTTTGGCTAATATGAATGAACTCTGATACATTTTATATATATCAGATACTGGCATCTATTTACTGAAGAATAGCCAGGGGGGTTGTACATGGATGAACATAAGATTATAGCAAAAGTAGGTGGCGAGGAGGAAGGCTATCTGTTGGAATTCTGCGCAGATGGTATCTATCTAACCGTATACCCCAAGGATGGGACTGGCCTGATGTTTGAGGTTTCTGATATGCGTCGGGTATTAAAGGATTTTAGTGTTTCGGATTATGACCTAATGGCTATGACTGATGCATTGAGAAAAAATGACGGCGTTCCTGTTTATTTGGGCAAGGATTTTACTTTGCCACAGGGCTATTCCAGCCAGGCTGCTGATGAAGTAGATCAGGAAACCTTGCAAGAGCATGTGGAATATGGCAAGGTTATTGTAGAGATTGCTCCAGATAGACTGTCTGCTGCCATAAGATTTGATGTGGCTGGCAAGCAGTCTATTCCTACGGCAGAAATGATATATGAAGCATTGCAGGCAAAAAATGTCAGATATGGTATTAATGATGAGGCTGTTAAGGAAGCAAGTCATACTGGTCGTCCTACGGAGGTTGCCAAGGGAGAGGCTCCTCAGAATGGGCAGGATGCTCAGATTATCCGTAAGTTTAATGTAGGTGAAAAGGGCGTACCAGTCGTAGATGAGCATGATAGGGCAGATTATAAGAATCTAAATATGTTCCTGCGAGCTAACAAGGGCCAGGTATTGGCGGAGAGAATACCTCATACCAAAGGAACTCCAGGTACAAATGTATTTGGCGATAGGATTATGGCCAGAAATGGTAAGCCCAAGCCCGTGCCTGCTGGCAAGAACACCATTATCAAGGACGAAAATTTTGTGGTGGCAGATATGGATGGCCAGATTGTGGACAAGGGCAGCAAGATAGATGTGGACCCTCGTTTGGAAATCAAAGGGGATGTCTGCATGGAAACCGGCAATATTGATTTTGATGGAGCTGTTACTATTAGCGGTAATGTGGAAGCTGGCTTTGTGGTAAAGGCAGCTGGAGATATTGAGATCATGGGTATGGTTAGTGCAGCCAATGTAGAAGGCGCCAATATATTTATCAAGGGGGGCGTTCGAGGTATGAACCGAGGCTTTATTAAGGCCAGAGGGGATTTTCATGCTTCCTTTGCTGAGAATGCTGATATCGAAGCTGGTGGAGATATTTTCATTCAGGATGTGGCCATGCATTCCACTATACGGGCAGGGCACCATCTCATTATGGATGAAGGTAAGGGTCAGATTACTGGTGGCAATCTAGCGGCTGGTGAGGAAATTCGAGCTAGATGCATAGGTAATGAAGCCAATGTTATTACCCGTTTGAGCGTAGGTGTTAATCCTATGCTGCAAAAGGAGTATCAGCAGGTGCTGAATGAATACAATGAGGCCAAAAAACGTCTGGAAATGCTGAACAAGACCTTGTCAACCTTGGAAAAAATAGATGTAAAGCTTTTGCCAACTAATAAAGTGGAGCAGCTGAACAGCTTGGTTCGTTCTCAGTTCCCATTAGCAGGGAAGGTGGAGCGCAGTGAAAAGCGGTTGAGGGAAATTGATGCGGAGCTGCAGAATATGCAGCATGGTCGAGTATGTGTGGCAGATACCATGTATCCAGGTGTACGATTGAGCATTAATTCCATTGTTAAGAATGTTCAGGTTAAGGAATCTCATTGTACCCAGTATGTTAAGGATGATTTTATCATGGTAGGTACTTATTGATTTAAGATTTGAGGCGAAGACTTATGGATTTTGCACCAATGAATATGCGTATGGCTGTCCCACATGCCAATGATGTGGGGGAAATACAGCACAATCTTAATCAGCAGGCTGCTTTGCAGCAGGATTTTAAGGCGGAACAGCACAAAAAGCTTATTGAGCGTCAGCAGAATCAGGTACGCACCAAGGATGAGGCTGAGGGAGAGAAAATTAAGGATAATCCAGATCGAAAGCAGGGCCGTAAACAGCAGGCTAGAGGACGTCGCAAATCTCCCAAGGAGATTATGGAGGAGCAGGAGGCCTTGGAAGCTCCAGAGGAACCGCCTATGGCTGTGGACCAATATAGAGGACGCAGTATAGACATAAGCTGCTAATTTGTTATTAGGACGGAGTTGCGCATGACCACAGAGATATTGGGATTTATTATTATTCTGGGGGCAGTTATTGTACTGCTGGCCAGACAGCAGTTGAATAAAAGCGAGGATGATCCCGAGGTATTGGAGGCGGCCACAGGCAGACTCAGATATGAGCTGGAGCAATCAGCCGATGAGATTATTAATCGCATGACAGAGCATGTGGATCGCTTGGAGCGTATGCTTAGGGAAGCTGATTATAAGGCTGAGCTTTTGCAGCAAAAAATTGATATGCTGCAGTCTATGGGCAACATGGATGTTAAAATGCCAGCCACAAACCTTGATATAGAGGAAAAGACTCCAGCTGCTGTATATGCTAGCAGGGAAACAGCGACCGCTGATAATATTGAGGAGAGCTATGACATGACTCCTTCAGATGAAAAGGCCTGGGAGTATATTCGTGAGGCCTCTATGAAGCTGGAGGCACAGTATGAGGCTCAGTCCAATACCATGCAGTCAGTACAGCAGTCTGATGCTCTGCAGCAGGCAGTGGATATTCAGACTGGCAATCTGGACGGTCTAGTTAGCGCGGGAGGCAATGCTAATATTGCTCAGACTGTCAGCAATGCTGGTAAGGGTGGACAATTGCCTTATATTGATGAAGGTCAAGGTCTGGATACAGAGGTTGCTACCAAGGCCGCTAGGGATATGCTGGCTGATGGCTATGAACTGGAGGAAATTGCCAAGGCTACAGGTTTGGGCATAGGAGCTGTGCATTTAATCAAACAGCTACAGGAAAAACATCAGTAGAAACTCCTTGCCTAAGGAGAATTTTTACAGGAATTTATAGAAAATATCAATAAATCTTCTTGACACATAAGTATATATCACGTATAATATCAATTGTGCATGGGGGCGTAGCTCAGCTGGGAGAGCGCTTGAATGGCATTCAAGAGGTCAGGGGTTCGATCCCCCTCGTCTCCACCATGTATATTATTGGGAATTTAGCCGGTGCTTTTGAGGAGCATCGGTTTTTTGTTGTGTAAATTTAGAGAAGGTATATTACTAAAAAAATCAGCTGTTCAATTGAGAGAACAGCTGATTTTTGCATTTAAAAATGAAAATGATTCATCATTTTTTGAGTCAGTTTTTTGGAATCTATATCCTTGTGTTTTAGAATGGTTTCCAAGGAACTAACAAAGAAAAATGAGTTGATAGGGATATAGCGACGGCGTTTGCGGAAGTTTGCCCAATGGAATAGCTTATCGAAAATATCCTCGTAGTCCTGTCGGGTAGCATGATATTTCTCAATAATCCGCTTTAGGCGGAAATCCTGACAGCCATATTCATACATCTTGTCCAACAGCTCCTGCTTGGATAAGGTGCCATCTTCCAGAAAGGCCTTTATCAAGCTGTTGATATAATTATCACGACGCATAATTCGCTTCATGGCCAGATAGAAGGTAATAGCCATGAATAACATAAAACCAACATAAAAAAGCAAAAATATCACCTCTGTAAAAATGTGGTATTAATACCGTTAATATATTCTCTATGGTAGATAAAACAGGGTAGCCAAGGTACTATGCCCGTTATTCAAAAGATATTTTCTCATGCGCTCCATACGGCCAAATAATGGGGCACCATGAAGCCGCAGCTTGAATCTAACGAAAGAACCCTCAAAATTGCCAAAGATAGGTACACGAGGCATTTCGTATGGGTCATCCCAGGAATGAACCAAATCATAACGAACGGTAAAACCACCATCATAGCCACAGTCCTTTACTGCTGCCATAGAAGCCTCATCCATAGTACCGCATGGATAAGCCATATATTTGACAAACTTCAAGGTTTTCCACTCAGTAGCCAGCTTGCCACCCATTAGCTGATTGTACAGCTCATCATGAGGCAATCCAGCCAGCTCTACATGGCTGAGAGTGTGGCTCTCCATATTAATGCCAGCCTCGCTCATTTCCTGTACCTGCTCCCAGGTAAGATAATTCTCAAAGCGATCCATAAAATCAGATACAAGGAAAATAGAAGCCGTAAAACCATATTTCTTTAATATAGGAAAGGCATTGGTGTAATTATCCCGATAACCGTCATCAAAGGTAATCATCACAGGCTTGGGCGGCAAGGGACTGCCGTATTTCAAATGGTTAGACAGCTGCTCTGGCGTAATGGAGGTATAACCATCAGCCTTTAGGTAGGCCATTTCCCGTTCAAACTCACTGACAGGCACAGTCAGTGCATTGTGATCCCTATCATTAATCTGATGATAGTTCAGCACAGGAATACCAGTAGATGCATCTCTGACAAAGGAAAGAAAGCTAGTGAAAAGCACTGCTATCACTAGATAAAGAATAACCAGACAACGCTGTCTTAGCGTTGGTAACATAATAACACGACCTTTGATTTTTCTTTTCATTGTAACCCGAGATGGGGATATAGTCAAGCTTGGGGATGTAGGTTGACTGACATGGGCCAGGAGGTTCACTATAGCTCTGAATCTGTGGCTTCCCGTATGATACATATGGCGATTACAGATGTTTTGTACACCGCGATGGCTAGAAGCAACCCGGAGAGCTATCATGATAATATTGCCAAAATGCGGTCAGTAATTGCTGATACCCGGGAGTAAGGACAAAATATTTTCCATCATATGGCAATAAGGTAAAATAAGGGTGGACTATTTTGCAAATTTCCTTATAATTATATATGTACTGTTATTTATAGCGAGGATGCAATATTAACAAAAGTTGACAATCTTCTCTGGTAGCAGTTGCTAGAAGGACAGTGTTTGTCCCTCTGTAGAGTGTAATTGAAAGGAAGCTATTTGTTGTATGAATAGAAATGATTTATGCTGGTGTGGAAGTGGCCAGAAATACAAAAAGTGTCATTTGGCCTTTGATGAAAAGCTGGACGCCATGAAATTTGATTTTTTCAAGGGACAGGTTCGGCCACCACATAAGATTATCAAAAATGCTGCCGATATTGAAGGTATCCGCAAGGCTGGTGTTATTAACGATGCCGCCCTTGACCTAGCTGGCAGTATGGTGCGGGAGGGTATTGATACCGAATCCATTGATACAGCCGTCCGGAAATTTATTGAGGGCAATGGTGCTATTCCAGCCTGTCTGAACTATGAGGGCTTCCCCAAGAGTATTTGTATCTCTTTAAATGATGTGGTTTGTCATGGTATTCCATCCAAGAAAACCATTCTCAAAGAGGGAGATATTCTCAATATAGATATTACAACTATTTTGGATGGCTATTATGCAGATGCCTCCAGAATGTACACAGTAGGCAAGGTGACACCAGAGGCACAGCGTTTGGTAGAGATTGCCAAGGAATGTATGCTGGTAGGCATTGAGGCAGTTCGTCCTTGGGGCTATGTGGGAGATATTGGTGCGGCAGTTAATGCTCATGCCAAGGCCAACGGTTGCTCCGTAGTTACAGAGCTAGGCGGACACGGTGTAGGCAAGGACTTCCATGAGGATCCATATATTGCCCATGTAGGTATGCCAGGTACTGGCATGCTGATTGTGCCAGGTATGGTATTCACTGTGGAGCCAATGATTAATGCAGGCCGTTTCAAGGTAACAGTAGATAAAAAGGATGGCTGGACAGTTCGCACCAAGGATCATTCCTTGTCAGCTCAGTGGGAAAAAACAATCTACGTTACCGAGACTGGTGTAGAGGTATTGTCCAGCTGATAGCAGCTGTTAAGGGGAGATATTATGCTGTACAGGCTATGGAATACAAATGAAAATAATAGCGCTGAAGCAGCGGAAATGTCCTCAGCAGGACGGCTTAAGGAGATCATCAATGTTCTTCGACAACGGGAACTGCTGCAGGGAATTACCCCAGTCAAGGTAAGACAGGTACTGGAGGATTTGGGCCCGACCTTCGTGAAGCTGGGACAGATTATCAGTATGCGTCCTGATTTTTTGCCTACAGAATATCGGAATGAGCTTACCAAGCTTCAATCTGATGTGCGCCCTATGGATTTTTCTGTGGTTAAGGAGATTATCAATAGGGAGTATCAGCAGAACTGGAACCAGATTTTTTCTTATATAGATTCTGAGGCTATGGGCTCAGCCTCCATAGCTCAGGTTCATAGAGCGGTGCTGCTGGATGGCAGCAGGGTGGTTGTCAAGGTACAGCGGCCTGGTATCTATGATATTATGGCCAAGGACATCAGTCTGCTGAAAAAGGCTGTTTCTGTGGTAAATATAGTTCATGATTCAGAAAGTGTTGTGGACTTTGAAAGCATTGTAGACGAAATGTGGGAGGTTGCCAAGCAGGAGATTGATTTTATTCTGGAGGCTGACCACATTGAAGAATTTGCCCATCTCAATAAGGATGATGAAAATATTCTCTGTCCTAAAGTTGATAGACAGCTAACCACCCCGCGTATTCTGGTTATGGAATGCATGGATGGCATTCCCTTGGATGATGCAGATGTCTTAGCTGAGGCTGGGGTAGATATGGAACGGATTGGCAAGCTGTTAGGTGTCAACTATGTAAAACAGATTGTGGAGGATGGCTTTTTTCATGCAGATCCACACCCCGGCAATATCTGGGTAAAGGATGGCAAAATTCTTTGGCTGGATCTGGGCATGATGGGCAGGCTTTCAGCCAAGGATAGAGCCAGCTTCCGCAAGGCGATTATGGCATTGGTAACTGGTGATGTCTATGAGATGAAGGAAGCCATATTGGCTCTAGGCGTGCCAAGAGGCAAGGTAGATCATGTCCAGCTTTATGATGATGTGGCTATGCTGATGAATCAGTATGGGGATTTGGACTTTGAGCACGTCAAGGCAGGTGAGCTGGTACGACAGATTCTCAAGGTGCTGCAGGGCAACAATATCTCGGTGCCTCATGGTTTTAGTATGTTTGGCAGAGGTATGCTGATTATGGAAGGAGTTATGACTCGTTGCTGTCCCAAGGTAAATTTCTCCGAAATTTTTGGACAGGGACTGCGTATCAGCCTGGAAAAGGATTTTAGCTGGCGTAATCAGATTAACAAGGCCAAGCGTGAGGGATATACCCTAGTAAAAAAATCCATGCAGCTGCCAGAGCAGATATCGGATATTTTGAAAATGACTCTTAGTGGTCAGACCAAGGTCAATCTGGATATGACGGGTTCTCAGGAGCCTTTGCGGCAGTTGGATGCCATGATAAACAAGATGATTATGGCCATTATCAGCGCTGCTCTGTTGCTGGGCTCCAGTACCATCTGCACCACCCAAATGACACCGAAGATTATGGAAATACCCCTTTTAGGAGTGTTGGGCTATTTGGCTGCTATGGTGTTGTGCAGCAAGCTGTTGTGGAATATAATAAAAGCTGACAGGAGGAAAAAGTAGTTGCGAGGAATCAGAGGAGCTATTACTGTTGAGGAAAATACAGCTGAGGCTGTTATAACTGCTACCCAAGAGGTAGTAACTGCCATGTTGGAGGCTAATGAAATAGCCACTGAGGATATTGGAGCGGCTATTTTCTCCGCTACAGAGGATATAACGGCAGCCTTTCCTGCCAAGGGAGCCAGAGCCTTGCCGGGGTTTGATATGGTGCCTTTATTTGATGCCCGTCAGATGGATGTGGAGGGAGCCTTGACCATGTGTATCAGGGTATTGCTTCTTGTAGATACAGATAAAAAGCAAAAAGAAATCAAGCACATCTATAGAGGTCGAGCACAGAATCTCAGACCGGATTTGGCAAAATCATGATTATATAAAGGTTTTACTTGCTTGTGCAGGTGCACAGCTTTATAATGATAACATGTAAACGTAAGGGAGGTTGTTTTGTTTATGAACAAGATTATTTCTACAGATAAAGGCCCAGGAGCTATTGGCCCATATTCACAGGCTGTTCAGACTGCTGGAGGGATGCTGTTTGTTTCTGGTCAGATTCCGCTGGTACCAGCTACTGGTGCTATGGTGGAGGGCGGCATCAAGGAGCAGGCCACTCAGGTGCTGAACAATCTTAAGGGGATTGTGGAGGCTGCAGGCTATCAGCTGTCTGATGTAGTCAAGACCACTGTTTATCTGGCAGATATCAAGGATTTTGGCACTGTTAACGAGATTTATGGTCAGTATTTTACAGAAAACTGCCCAGCTCGTGTATGTGTAGAGGTAAGCAAGCTGCCAAAGGATGCTTTGGTGGAGATTGATGTTATTGCTTCCAAATAATAAATATTTTGTTGTAATTTGCAGCTCTGAGGCAAGGATATTCTGGGAGGATTAATCATTGCTTTTGGGCAGCTGTTCCTAAGGGATTTTCTGTATATAAGAGAAGGAGTGTTATCTTTGAGCAAAATCGAAAACACCAGTGTAAACGCTATTCGTATTCTGGCAGCAGAAATGATTCAGAAGGCTAAGTCTGGTCATCCAGGTCTGCCAATGGGCTGTGCTCCAATTGCCTATGAGCTGTGGGGCAGCCATATGAATCATAATCCAAAGAATCCAAAGTGGTTGAACAGGGATCGTTTCATCCTGTCTGGCGGTCATGGTTCTGCTATGCTGTATTCCCTGCTGCATCTTTTTGGCTATGGACTGACTATGGAGGATCTGAAGAACTTCCGTCAGCTGGATTCTCTGACTCCTGGTCATCCTGAATATGGTCATACTGTAGGTGTTGAGGCAACTACTGGCCCTCTGGGTGCTGGCATGGGCATGGCTGTAGGTATGGCTATTGCTGAGGCACATCTGGCTGAGAAGTTCAACAAGCCAGGCTATCCAGTATATGATCATTATACCTTTGCTCTGGGCGGTGACGGCTGCATGATGGAGGGTATTTCCTCCGAGGCCTTCTCTCTGGCAGGTACTCTTGGTCTGTCCAAGCTGATTATTATCTATGATAGCAACCGTATTTCTATTGAGGGTTCCACTGATATTGCCTTCACTGAGGATGTTCAGAAGCGCATGGAGGCCTTTGGTTTCCAGACTATTGATGTAGCAGATGGCACTGATCTGGTTGCTATTGGCAAGGCTATTGAGGAAGCTAAGGCAGACAAGACTCGTCCTTCCTTTATTACTGTTCACACTCAGATTGGTTATGGCTGTCCTGCTAAGCAGGGTTCTGCCAGCGCTCACGGCGAGCCACTGGGTGAGGAGAACCTGAAGGCTACCAAGGAGAATCTGGGCTGGACCTATGATCCATTCACAGTACCTGATGAAGTTTATGCTGACTATGCAGCTAAGGCTGCCAAGGGTCAGGAGGCTGAGGACAAGTGGGAAGCTATGTATGCTGAGTGGCAGGCTAAGTTCCCTGAGGATGCAGCTCTTCATGCCAAGTTCTATGACAAGGAAGCTATCAAGGCTGTTCTGAATGATGAGTCTTTCTGGGCACCTGCTGAGAAGCCGACTGCCAGCCGTGCTCTCTCTGGTAATATCATCAACAAGCTGAAGGATATTGTACCTAGCCTTATGGGTGGCAGTGCTGATTTGGCTCCATCCAACAAGACTGAGATGAAGGGGGAGGCCTTCTTCAGCAAGGATGATAGAAGCGGTCGCAATATGCATTTCGGTGTACGTGAGCTGGCTATGGGTGCTATCGGCAACGGTATGGCTCTTCACGGTGGCGTAACTGCCTATGTAGCAACTTTCTTTGTATTCTCTGATTACATAAAGCCAATGATGCGTCTGGCCGCTTTGATGGGCTTGCCTATTACCTATGTATTGACTCACGATTCCATTGGTGTAGGTGAGGATGGCCCAACTCATGAGCCTATTGAGCAGCTGGCTATGCTTCGCTCCCTGCCAAATCTGCAGGTATTCCGTCCAGCAGATGCTGTGGAGACTGCAGCTGCTTGGTATACTGCTGTAGCAGATACTACCTGCCCGACAGCTTTGGCTCTCACTCGTCAGAATCTGGCTGTTATCCCAAGCAGCAAGGAAGGCGCTCTCAAGGGTGGCTATGTAATTGCTGATGCCAATAAGGATGTTCCAGATGGTATCATCATTGCTTCTGGTTCTGAGGTTGGTATCTCCTTGGAGGCCAAGGAAATTCTGGCTCAGCAGGGTAAGGATGTTCGTGTAGTATCCATGCCATGTATGGAGCTTTTTGAGGCTCAGTCTGATGAATACAAGGAGCAGGTATTGCCAAAGGCTGTTCGTGCTCGTGTAGCTGTAGAGGCTGCTTCTGATTTCGGCTGGGGCAAGTATGTAGGCTTGGATGGTGCAACAGTAACCATGCAGGGCTTCGGTGCCTCCGCACCAGCAGATTTACTCTTCAAGAAGTTTGGTTTCACTAAGGAAAATGTAGCTGAAACCATGAGCAACCTGCTGAAATAAATAAAAAGAGAAGCAAAATCATAATTATGCAAATGCCGTCTCATACCAGGGGCGGCATTTTTATTAAATATTTTATGATTTATATCGTTATAAAATCCAAATTTTGGATTTTGTGATTGCGACAATAAATTTTTGAGTATATAATATAGTGTAGGGAGGTTGGTAGCATGATTATAACAAAAGTAAGCTGCGATAACATGTATATGTTTAATAATTTTTCTCTGGATTTAACATATCAGAAAAAACGTAAGCATCAACTAAGCGAGAATGATGTGTTATTCGATGGATCAAAAATAAAAGTTAGAAAAAATGTCATTATTATGGGCGGAAATGCTTCTGGCAAGACAACCTTTGGCAAGCTTCTATGTTTTATATCAAACTATATTTTTCGTGGTCAAATAGAAGATGGCTATTTTTATTTGTCCGATATTCCATATAAAAAAAATGAAATATCATGGTTTTCCCTGGAATTTGTTATAGATAGTACAGCGTATTTATTGGAAGTTTCATTTATGGGAAATTCGCTTATAAATGAAACATTGAGGTCATGCAAAATATACCGGAGTCATAATATAGAAAAAATGCGGGAAAATCTCAAAAAAGCAAATGCGATAAGTCAATATAATAATAAGTTAAAAAAAGAAACTAAAATGTTGAGTGACAATCTGGTATCTTATGCGTTTTTGGTAAATGGGTCTAGTGAAAGCGAGTATATCAAATCTGAAATAAAATATCTATTTAGCATTTCTAAAAGAAATAATGATACTTTGAGAAAAAATGTGGATATTCAGGCTCTCGATGGTATACTGCCTAAAATAGATAATACGGTATGCGCTGTTAAGCCTATGTTTGTAGACAATGAAATTACAACAACATATCAGATAATATTCAATAATGGAGAGAATCTGGTAGTTCCTGAGGGAAATATAGAATCATGCAAGGATAGATTGTCTCATGGAACATTTGAAGCGATAGAATTCCTCAAATTACTTACATTTATGAAAAATAATCCAGGTGCGATGATTTATGTAGATGAAATGCTGGCACATATGCACTCAGAATTAGAGGCTTATTTAATAAGAAAAGCTATTTTGATTAAACCTGTACAGTCACAAATTTTTATATCAACTCACAATATAGATATATTTCAGTTGAATGTTCCTATAAATGTTTTTGTATTTTTCAAGCGGAATAGCAATGGCTACAATGATGTCATGTATCCTTCCGACATATTGAATAAAAATGATAGAAATTTGACTCAATATTATGTCAATGACTATTTTGGTGTAATACCAGATTACAGTATTTTGGATCAATCCTTTGAAGAATATTTTTTTGAAGATACAGGAGAACTAAAATGACAAAAATGCTGTATGTAATGGAAGGAGAAATTGAAGATAGATTTATTTTGCAAATGCAAAGAATGGGAAAGTTAAGCTTAGGGAAAAGAATTAAGTTCAACTTAATGCAAAGAGAAATCAAACAATCTGATAATATTATGACGGCACAATATGATAAAGTTGCCTGTATTCTTGATACAGATGAATCTGGACCACATGAGTTGGCTAAATTGCAGCATAATGTTAAAATGCTAAAGCAAATAGCCAAATCAGGTATATTGATAATGGCGCAGAGGTATAATTTTGAAGATGAATTAAAAAGAATGTTTCGAAATAATAGGCTGAACGAATTATTGAATCTCAAAAAATCTAGCCTAAAAGATGCAAAAAAATTTTTAGCACAGGATGTAGATTATTCTGCCTTAAGAAATGTAGACTTTTCGAAATATATTTCTAGAACCAATGATTTTTATGAAGAACTTAAGACATGTGGTATTAGCTTTAGCAAAAATGTAAAATTCATAACATCAATGGAACAATGTAAATAGTAAATTTTTCAACATAAAGAGCTGTAACGCTAACAGAAAAACTTTAGCGGAGCAGCTCTTTTTGTGTGCCATTTGTGAAAATTATAAATACCGATAATGTAAAGTTGAATATACTAGTAATTGAAAAATTTTTTTTATATAACTAAATTTGTTAGTTAAGTCTTGTATGGGGGGGCGAATGTGTTAATATAATGGACGATTGTGGATAATTCCGTAATAGTTTTACTATATTAACATGGAGGTGTAAAAGTTGGTTTTTTCATCAACTGTATTTTTATTCTTATTTTTACCATTTACAATAATGGTTTATTATAATCCTTGGTTTAAAGGAAGGAAATTTCGTAATTATTTTCTTTTGTTTATGAGTATGGTATTTTATGCCTATGGAGAACCTTTATTTGTTGGAATTATGATTTTAGAGATTGTGATAGGTTGGTTGTTAGGTAAAAAAATAGAATTAATGCAACAGCAGAAAAATAAAAAAAGATGGTTATATATTGGAGTATTTTTCTTTGTGGCAATGCTTTTTGTATTTAAATATCTTACGTTTTTTAACACGCAATTTAGTGTTTTTTTTAGTGTTAGTACACCAGATATTGATATAGCTTTACCTATTGGTATTTCGTTCTTTACTTTTCAGTTGTTATCGTATATTTTTGATGTTTATTATGGCAAAGCAAAAGCACAATCAAATATATTAAATTTAGGATTGTATATAACTCTTTTTCCGCAGTTAATAGCTGGACCCATTGTGCGTTATGAAGTTATTGAAAAACAAATTTTGCAACGTCAAGAAAATTTACCAAATTTTGCTGATGGAATGCTTCGCTTTAGTTATGGTTTGGGTAAAAAAGTTCTTATAGCAAATTATATGGCTATGGTTGCAGATAATATTTTTAGTGCAGGTGCACCAGAGGCTATTGCTACGGCATGGTTGGGAGCTATAGCATACACATTGCAAATATATTTTGACTTTTCAGGGTATTCGGATATGGCAATTGGACTAAGTAAGATGTTTGGATTTTCAATTGCTGAAAATTTTAAATATCCATACATTGCTAATAGTGTAACAGATTTTTGGCGTAGATGGCATATATCATTAAGTTCATGGTTTAAAGATTATGTATACATACCGTTAGGAGGCAATCGTTGTAATAAAGGACGATGGTTATTCAACCTATTTATAGTGTGGATTTTGACCGGTATATGGCATGGTGCTAACTGGACATTTTTATGCTGGGGATTATGGTACTTTATATGGCTAGTGTGTGAGAAATTGACTGGCATTACAAATAAAATGGGAGTTTTTTCTCATGTTTATACTATATTGGTGATTATTATAGGATGGGTATTTTTTCGTTCAAATAGTATGGAGGAGGCAGTTTTATATGTAAAAGCAATGGGGGGAATTAGTGAAAATGTTTTAGTTGATAGCACATTTTGCAATTACCTTACGGGATGCTATACTATTTTGATAATAGCATTGGTATTATCAATGCCAATAGTTCCATATATACAAAACAAATATTGTTGTAAAATTTGGGGAAAAAATGTTGAAAGTTTAGTTGGAGCAGCAATATTTTTAGTATCCGTTCTTATGTGTATAAGTGGTAGCTATAATCCATTTATATATTTTAATTTTTAGGGGGAAGCATATAGTGAAACCTGTTATTTTTAGAGAAAAAGTCATGCTTTCTTGTATGATAGTATTGATACTTTTTTTTGTAAGTATATTTGTGCGTTTGAGTACGAGGATAATATTGGTAAAAAAATTGCATTGGAATAATGAAATTACACAAACAATATTATTTGACAGCAAAGGATTGCAGTCGGTTAATAATAAGGTAGAACATAAAACCATAAATATAGTTTGGAATGAAGTATATCCATTTGATAAAGATGAGATTACGAATAGATGGGCGGTTTTAAAAGGATTACAAGCTAAAATTAGAATTATGGAGAAAAATCTAGTAGAGGAATGGACTACAGAACATCTTGTTTCATATAGATTGTTTGTAGAGATGGGACGCAATTTAGAAAATAAAATAGGTTGGAATGTTGTAAATCCCGCTATGAAAGTATATAGGTTTTCAGATGGTTATCTAACGTATATAGATGTAAAGAAAAATCAGAATGATCGTATCGAATCTATATGTAATTTTGCTGATTTTGTTAAGTTGCAAGGTGGAGAGTTTTTGTATATTCAATCTCCTAATAAGACGAATCCGTTTTATGATAAAGAATTGAAGGGGATAGATTATGCTAATGATAATGCAGATAGGTTATTGCAGGGACTTTGCATGAGAGATGTTTCAGTATATGATTTGCGATATGATTTTAACAAGGACTATGGAAATGCAGGATGGCATCGGGCTTTTTTTATGACAGATCATCACTGGAAACCAGATACTGCTATTTGGGTTAGCAGGAAAATTAATGAAAAATTAACAAAGGATTATGATGTAGATGTTGATCTAGAACACTTGGTATTTGAAGATTATAAAGTTGTTAAATACAAAGAATATTTTTTGGGATCTCAAGGGAAAAAAACAACTTTAGCAAATACGCCGGTAGATGATTTTGAGATTTATTATCCTAAATTTTTTACAAACATCCATATCGATATTCCTAAGTATGGTATTAGCAAAAGAGGAGATTTTTCTATATTTTATGATATGCAAGCCTTGGGAAAAGGCGATTACTATATTGAAAATCCCTATGCGGTATATAGTTATAGCAATCAACCAGAAATGGTAATTCATAATTATGAGAATGAGAATCTCAAAGATAAAAAGATTTTACTTATAAAGGATTCAATGCTAAATGTAACAATTCCATTTTTATCTATGGGATTGAAGGATTTACGCGTGTTGGATCTTCGCGAATTTACAGGAAGTGTGAAGAGTTATGTGATGAAGTATAAGCCAGACATTGTTTTAGTTATGTATGGACCGCCGCTTACCAATGATATAGTTTGGGAGAATCATAATGACCTATATGATTTTCGCTAGTTACTTATAAGATTATTATTTGTGGAGTATTCATTGTAGGGGTATATATAAGAATTCTATTATCATAAATTTTATATAAAAGAGCTGTAACGCTAACAGAAAAAACTTAGCGGGGCAGCTCTTTTTGTGTTGGATAAAAATACCTGCAAAATAGACAACTAAATACTTAAAAGTTATTTTCGACTTTACAACTGCAAGACTGAATAACTTTACGGTAAAGAAAAAATCAAAATGTCTTGCGGGGGGGGATTAACGTGCTATGATAATAGACAAGTGGATAACTTATATTGAACTGTGGACAAATCGAAAGGTTAATAAATCCATTAGAGGATGGAGTGTATACATTGGTGAAAAAAAGTCTCTTCTTTTTGATGCTTTTTGATGCTGCAGTATTGGCTGTGGTGCCATTTGTAGCACTGCTGTTACGGCTGGATGGTAATACAGGCAGTCGTTATTTTGCTGTGCTGCTATCGGTGCTGCCAGTGGCAGTAGTTGTCAAGCTGGTAATGTTTTATCTGTGCGGGATTTACAACAGAATATGGCGCTATGCAACTGTACGAGATATGTTTGCCATTATTGGTGCCTGTACTGTGGCCAATGTGATTATAGCACTATTAGGTCTTTATACTCAGGTAGACCTGCCTAGAAGCATTTATATTATCTCCTATATTTTGGATGTAGGCCTAATCTGCTTCTCCAGGTTGTCAGTAAGGATGCTTTTGATGATGAGTCAGTCTGAGACCAGCGAGGGCCAGCAGCGAAAAATGCTTATTATAGGCGCCGGAGATGCTGGTGTCATGATTGCCAGAGAACTGGTACAGCGCGGCGAGGGCAAAAAGCTTTTAGGTTTTGTGGATGATGATGCTTCTAAGGTAGGTAAGAAAATTCTAGGCTATAGTGTACTAGGCAATACAGATGCCTTGGACACCTTGGTAAGGGAAAATGAAATCAAGGAAATCGTTATAGCTATGCCATCAGTCAAAGGCAGTATTATCAAAAAGGTTGCCAGCAAATGTCGTGGTCTAGGCTGTCATGTCAAGATATTGCCTGGTCTATATGAGCTGATAGATGGTCAGGTATCTGTCCAACAGCTGCGGAATATTGAGCTGGAGGATTTGCTGCGCAGAGATAGCATCAAGCTGGATATGGATGCCATTAGCAGATATATAGAAAACAAGGTGGTTTTAGTTACAGGAGCTGGTGGCTCCATTGGCTCCGAGCTTTGCCGGCAGATTTCCTTGGCCAAGCCAGCTAAGTTGCTGCTTTTGGGCAGAGGTGAGAATAGTATCTATGAGATACATCAGGAGCTAATCGAAAAATTTGGGGCTCAGCGGTATATTCCGATTATTGCAGATATTCGAGATGCAGAGAGGATAGATGAAGTATTCTGTACCTATCGTCCTCAACTGGTATTTCATGCTGCAGCTCACAAGCATGTGCCTTTGATGGAAGCCCAGCCTGTGGAGGCCGTAAAGAATAATATTTTTGGCACCCAGCATGTGGCTATGGCAGCGGACAAATACGGCGCCGAATCCTTTGTTATGATTTCTACCGACAAGGCTGTAAATCCTACCAGTGTTATGGGAGCCAGCAAGCGCTTGGCCGAAATGGTGATACAGAATATGAATCTCCACAGTCAGACTAGATTTGCCATTGTGAGATTTGGCAATGTATTAGGCAGTCGGGGAAGTGTAGTGCCTCTGTTCAAGAAGCAGATTGCCAAGGGAGGGCCTATAACCATTACAGATCCTGAGATGGTGCGGTATTTTATGACCATACCAGAGGCGGCTCAGCTGGTTTTGCAGGCAGGCACCTTCTCTCAGGGCGGGGAGGTATTCCTGCTGGATATGGGTGAGCCGGTAAAGATACTGGATATGGCTCGGGATTTGGTGGAGCTTCATGGCCTTATACCGGACAAGGATATTAAATTTGTCTTTACGGGACTGCGGCCGGGAGAAAAGCTCTATGAGGAGCTGTTAACCGCCGAGGAGGGAACCCGCAAGACCTGCCATGAGCGGATTTTTGAAGCCCCTCTAGGCAGTATTGTAACTGACGAGATTATGCATAGAATATCCTCTTTGGAACATGAAAAGGACAATTATATCATCCTTCATACCATCAAGGATTTGATACCAACGTACAATAGCAAGGCATTAGAAAATTTGGATAAGAATAGGTGAGAGAATGGATACATTGACAAAGCTGAAAGAAAAAATCGTCAGCCATAAGGCAACTGTAGGTGTAGTAGGACTGGGCTATGTAGGTCTGCCTCTGGCTGTGGAAAAGGCCAGAGCTGGATTCAAAACCATAGGCTTTGATGTGCAGAAGCAAAAGGTAGATATGGTTAATGCAGGTCACAACTACATTGGGGATGTGGTTAATGAGGATTTGCAGGCATTGGTAGAATCTGGCATGCTTTCTGCTACTACAGATTTTAGTTTTGTCAAGGATGTAGATTTTATTGCTATCTGTGTGCCAACTCCATTGGATGCCCATCAGCAGCCAGATATTAGTTTTGTCAAGGGCAGTGCAGAGGCTATTGCCAAGCATCTAACTAAGGACACTATTGTAGTGCTGGAATCCACTACCTATCCAGGTACTACAGAGGATTTGTTGAAGCCCATTTTAGAAAAGGGTTCTGGCCTGAAATGCGGGGAGGATTTTCTGTTAGGCTTTTCACCAGAAAGAGTCGATCCGGGCAATCTTCTTTACAAAACCAAGAATACCCCTAAGGTAGTAGGTGGTATTGGCAAGGAAGCTACTCATGTTATTGCAGAGATGTACCGTCAGGTATTGGACAGCGATATATATGAGGTATCCTCTCCTGCTGTGGCAGAGATGGAAAAAATACTGGAGAATACCTATCGTAATATTAATATTGCCTTGGTTAATGAACTGACAATGCTTTGTCACAAGCTGGGTATCAGCATGTGGGAGGTAGTAGATGCAGCCAAGACCAAGCCATATGGTTTTCAGGCCTTTTATCCAGGTCCTGGCCTAGGTGGACACTGTATTCCTCTGGATCCATATTATCTTAGCTGGAAAGCTAGAGAATATGGCTTCCATACCTCTCTGATAGAGGCTTCCGGCATGATTAATGATCGGATGCCTGAATATACTGTCAGCCGTTGTGGCGAGGTGTTGAATCGCTTCCAGAAGTCTATTAACGGTGCCAAGGTACTGATTCTGGGGGTAGCCTACAAGCAGGATATTGATGATTATCGAGAAAGTCCGGCTCTGAGAGTTATTGAGGAATTCCAGAAGCGAGGCGCAGATATTAGCTATTACGATCCGTGGGTAGCCCAGTACAAATATAAGGGAAAAACATATCAGGGCTTGAAGGAGCTAAATTCAGATGTGCTATCAAAGGCAGATATTGTGGTGATTACCACAGCGCACACCAATGTAGATTATGAAATGGTGCAGAAATATGCCAAGGCAATTTTTGACACAAAAAATGTGATGAAGAATATTAGCAAGCGTGAAAATATAGAGGTTTTGTAAGAGATGAAATATGCACTTATTGGCTGTGGCCGAATAGCCATCAATCATATCAAGGCCGTTATCAATAACCATTTGGAGCTGGTAGCAGTATGCGATGTACTGCCTAGTAAAATGGAAGAGCTGCTTTCTAAGCAGGGCTTGGCAGAGAATAAGGATATTCTTCGTTATACAGACTATCGTCAGATGATAGCAGAGCATCCAGAGATTCAGCTTATTAGTATTGCCACAGAGAGCGGCAGTCATGCAGAAATTGCCCTTTACTGCATAGATCATGACATCAATCTGATTATTGAAAAGCCTATGGCTATGAGTATTGCGGATGCTGATGAAATTATCCGGAGAGCAGAAGCCAACCATGTGAAGGTATCTGCCTGCCATCAGAACAGATTTAATATTGCTGTACAGAAGCTGCGGAAAGCTGTAGAAGCTGGCAGATTCGGCAAGCTTTCTCATGGCAGCATCCATGTCCGCTGGAATCGTAACAAGGATTATTATACTCAGGCTCCTTGGCGGGGCACCTGGGCTCAGGATGGCGGCGCATTGATGAATCAGTGTATTCATGGCATTGATTTGCTGCGATGGATGATGGGCAGTGAGGTGGTATCTGTCTATGGACAGACCAAGCAGCAATTCCATCATTATCTGGAGGCTGAAGATGTAGGCATGGCTGTGGTAAATTTTGCCAATGGTGCCGTGGCTACCATAGAGGGAACAACCAATGTATATCCTCAGAACTTGGAGGAAACCCTATATGTTTTTGGGCAGTGGGGCACTGTCAAGCTGGGAGGCAAATCCACCAACAATATTGATGTGTGGGATTTTGCAGATGAAACAGACGAGGATAGAAGCAATAAGGGCTTGGAAGAGGTTGCCAGCAATGTATATGGCAATGGACATACCAGCCTTTTTGCGGATGTAGTAGAAGCTATAGAAAAAGACCGCCAGCCTTATGTGGATGCCAAGGCTGGGCGGGATGCACTGGAAATGGTGTTGGCGATTTACAAGTCTGCCACCGAGGGACAGGCTGTGAAATTGCCACTGAAAGAATGCAGTACATTGGATTTTGTAGGGAGATTTGACCATGAATAATGAAGAAAAGGACTATTTTGTTCATGAATCATCCTATGTGGATGAGGGGGCAAAAATTGGCAAAAAAACCAGAATCTGGCATTTTTCTCATATTTCCAAGGGAGCAAAAATCGGTGAGGGCTGTAATCTTGGTCAGAATGTCTTTGTAGGCAATGATGTCAAAATCGGTAATCATGTAAAGATACAGAACAATGTTAGTGTCTACGAGGGGGTAGAGCTGGAGGACTATGTATTCTGTGGCCCTAGTATGGTTTTTACCAATGTAAGAACCCCAAGATGTGAATATCCTCGCAATACTTCAGCAGACTACAAGAAAACCATGGTAGGCCGTGGTGCCAGCATTGGTGCTAATGCTACCATTGTTTGCGGTACTACCTTGGGAAAGAATGCCTTTGTAGGTGCTGGTTCCACAGTAACCAAAGATGTGCCGGATTATGCTATGGTATATGGCAATCCAGCCCGTATTCATGGCTATATGTGTGCTTGCGGTGATACTACAGTGGCAGCAGATGCAGTAGAGTTGAAATGTCCAAGATGTGGCATCGATGTGCAGTTGAAGAAATAAAACAAGATATAAGGCGGTAGGATAGGATGATACCTTTTATAGATTTGCAGACACAGCAAGAGAAAATAAAAACTGAGCTGGACAGAAGGTTGGCCCAGGTATTGGCCCATGGTAAATATATTTTAGGCCCAGAGGTGCAGGAGCTGGAAGCCAAGCTGGCCGATTATGTAGGTATAAAGCATTGCATTACCTGTGCCAATGGTACAGATGCCCTGTTGATTGCTCTCATGGCATTAGGGGTGAAGGCAGGGGATGAGGTTATTACTACAGCCTTTACCTATGTAGCTACTGGTGAGGTTATTGCCAGACTGGGAGCAACGCCTGTATTTGTAGATATTGACGAAAAAACCTACAATCTGGATGCCAGCAAAATAGAAGCTGCTATTACAGACAAAACCAAGGCTATTATGCCAGTAAGCCTATACGGTCAGTGTGCAGATTTTGATGCAATTAATGCCATTGCCGAAAAATATAATTTGCCAGTAGTAGAGGATGGTGCCCAGAGTTTTGGGGCTACCTACAAGGGGAGACGCTCCTGTGGACTCTCTACCATTGGCTGTACCAGCTTCTTCCCAACTAAGCCACTGGGCTGTTATGGCGATGGAGGGGCTGTATTTACCAATGATGATGAATTAGCCAAAGCTATGGATATGATTCACAAGCATGGTCAGGATAGACGATATCATCATGTGCGCATGGGCTTGAACAGTAGATTGGATACCATGCAGGCAGCTGTTTTGCTGGCCAAGCTGACCATCTTTGAGGAGGAAGTAAGGCTGCGGGCTGAGGTAGGCGCAAAATACACTGAACTTCTGGCTGATGTTCCAGGTATTATTACCCCATATATTGAGTCACATAATACCTCAGTATATGCACAGTACACTGTACGGGTACAGAATAGAGAAGAACTGCAGGCCAAGCTAAAAGAAGCAGGCATACCAACAGCCGTACACTATCCAATACCATTGAACCAGCAGCCAATGTTTGACTATCTCCAGCAAGGCACCGGCAGCGTACCAGTAGCTGAAAAGTTAGCAAAGGAAGTAATGAGCTTACCTATGGGTGCCTGGGTTAAAGAAAATATTTTTGCCAAAATTTGTAAAGCATTAAAAGAATTATAGCTTATGTATAAAATCTAAGGATATTTATGAGAGATATATTTAAATACATTTCCATTTTCACAACAAAACAAAAAAAAGAATTTACCGTTTTGTTTGTAATTATGATAGTTGGGGCTGTTTTAGAAGCTGTAGGTATAGGTGCCATTTTACCTTTGATCTCACTTATAGGGCAGGTTGATTATTTAGCTGATCATAAGGAAGTGGCAGAAATAATAAGACCTTTTGGGATAGAAAATCATACAGAACTCATAATAGCTTGCGCAGTTGTATTGATTATTCTATACATTATGAAAAATATATATATTGCTTTTGAAATACATATTCAACGTAGATTTGCAGAAAAGAATCAAATTTTATATTCCAAAGAATTAATGGCTCATTATTTAAAAGAGCCGTATAGTAGGTTAGTTGAGGTAAATACCGCGGTTTTGTTGAGGAATGTCAATCAAGGTGCCAGTGCTATATTTAGTCAGATGCTTGTACCAATCTTGAATTTGTGTACAGAGATACTAACTGCAATTGCGATATGGATTATGCTCGTAGTAGTTGATCCATTTACGGCAACAATTGTTGCTGGAATAATGGCCTTTGTTGTAATGTCAATACTTAAATTGTTTAGAAAAGAAATGGTCAGACAGGGTGAGATTGATAATGAAGCTTCAGCATCCTACATAAAATGGATTAATCAGGGATTGGGAGCTATAAAAGAAACCAAGGTTATGAGGAAGGAAGAGTTCTTTCTAGAGGCATTTAGCAATGATTATTCAAGATATGCAAAAGCAAGGCAAAGATATTACTTTTTGGCAGAAATGCCACGCATAATAATTGAGTGCCTTGTAATTTGCAGCTTATTATTATTGATTATATATAAGGTTATTATAGAAACAAATCCACAATCTATTGTGCCAGTATTAGGTGTTCTAGCTTTGGCTGCTTTTAGATTAATGCCAAGTGCAAATCGTATAGTTGGTTTTTACAATGCTGTAAAAAATCAAATGCCATTCTTCAATGAGATATATCCTGATTTAGTACAAATTAGGGAAAAATTAAGTAGTAATAGAAAAACATGCAAAAAGCATTCAGAGCAACATTTTTCCTTTGTTAAACTTTTAGAAGTAAAAAATTTATTTTTTAGATATAACCAGTCCTCAAAATATATTCTTGAGGATGTGTCATTTTGTATTCCTAAAGGTAATTTTATCGGGATTATTGGTCCTTCAGGGGCAGGCAAAACAACGTTTATAGACATTTTATTAGGTTTGTTGAAGCCATCTAGTGGACAGATTTTGTGTGATGGGATAGATATTAATAAAAATATCTGTAGTTGGCAAACTAATTTAGCCTATGTACCTCAGGATATATATTTGATAGATGGTTCTGTAGCTGAAAATATTGCATTAGGCGAGAATAAAGATGATATAGATATGGTTTTATTGAATCGAGTAATGTCAATGGCTGAGTTGTCAGATTTTGTTCTTACCTTGCCAGATGGTATAGATACCTTTGTAGGTGAACGTGGTGTAAAGTTATCTGGCGGACAGCGCCAACGTATAGGCATAGCCAGAGCATTATATCAAAAGCCGGAGCTATTAATCTTAGATGAAGCAACATCGGCACTGGATAATGATACAGAAAAATCTATTACAGATACCATATTAAAGCTAAAAGGGCAGATAACCATTATAGCTATAGCTCATAGGTTGAGTACCTTGGCAGAATGTGATTATAAAATAGAATTTAAGGATGGACAAGCATTCAAGGTATAAGACGAGGGAAATATATGTTTAGCTTAGATAAATTTATTAACACTTATGTTACTCAGAGAAATCAGTCTATGTTTTTAGTGGACATAGAAGATAACAGGGAGCAATTATCTAAAAAAATAAAGGATAAGTCTGTACTTGTTATTGGTGGCGCTGGCTCTATTGGTTCATCCTTTATAAAGGCTATATTGCCATTTCGTCCTGCTTCCCTTGTGGTGGTCGATATAAATGAAAATGGCTTGGCGGAGCTTACGCGAGATTTGCGTTCTACTAAAGGATTGTATGTGCCAGAGGATTATGTACCATATCCCATGAATTTTGCTTCTGGGGTATTTGAGAAGATGTTTAGAAATCGTGGCGGTTTTGATATTGTGGCCAATTTCTCAGCTCATAAGCATGTGCGTTCAGAGAAGGATATATATTCTATAGAGGCACTGTTGCAAAATAATGTTTTGCAGGCGAAAAAGCTGTTGGATTTGTTGTCAGAGCTGCCACCGGAGGAGTATTTCTGTGTATCTACGGATAAAGCTGCCAATCCTGTTAATATTATGGGAGCCAGCAAGCGGATCATGGAAGATGTGATTTTTGCATATTCTGATAAATTTCCAGTAAAAACAGCCCGATTTGCCAATGTGGCATTTTCTAATGGTTCTTTGCCAGCTGGTTTTATAGCAAGATTGCAAAAACTGCAGCCCCTTAGTGCTCCATCTGATGTTAAGCGGTATTTTGTTTCACCAGAAGAAAGCGGTCAGATTTGTATGTTGGCTTGCATTCTAGGGGAAAATAGAGAAATTTTCTTCCCAAGGTTGGAAGAAGCTCAGATGATGACCTTTGATAAAATTGCTACTGCCTTCTTGGAAGCTCATGGCTATCAGGTATTGCTGTGCGATAGTGATGAGGAGGCCATTAATAAGGCCGTGGAGCTGAAACATGGAAGTACTTTGTACCCAGTACATTATTCTTGTTCTAATACTTCTGGAGAGAAGGCCTTTGAGGAATTTTATACTGATGAGGAAATGGTGGATTTGGGCAGAATGAAATCCTTAGGTGTGGTTACTAATAAGGTGATACCAGATGTATCTCGTATTGAAATTTTGTTTCAGAAGTTAAATGCATCATTTGAAAAGTCTGATACGACTAAGGAAGAAGTTGTATCCATTATGTCAGAGTATTTGCCAAATTTTGAGCATATAGAAACAGGAAAATCCCTAGACAGTAAAATGTAGTAAATGGAGGACGGAGATATGGGCAGATTTGTACCGTTATCAATTCCCAATTTTGAGGGCAATGAGCGAAAGTATGTAGATGATGCTATTGATCAGGGATGGGTTTCCACTGGTGGAGCTTATATTAATAAGCTGGAAAAATCTTTAGCACAGTTTTTGCATACAGATAATGTAGCGGCCTGTCAAAGCGGTACTGCTGCCTTGCATCTGGCTATGGTTGAAGCTGGTGTTAAGCCAGGCGATGTTGTATTAGTGCCACCTTTGACCTTTATAGCGGCTGTTAATCCAGTAAAGTATCAGTTTGCAACGCCGGTATTTATAGATTGTGATGATAGCTTCTGTATGGATGCTACAAAATTACAAGATTTTTGCCAACAAGAGTGCAGCTTTGATGGACAACAACTAACATATAAGGAGAATCCTGTAAAAGCCGTTGTAATTGTTCATGTATTTGGCAATATGGCAGATATGGAAGCAATTATGAGCATAGCTCATAGATATAATCTTAAGGTTATTGAAGATGCAACTGAAGCATTAGGTTCTAAATATATGGACGGTCCATTAGCTGGCAAATACGCTGGTACTATTGGAGATTTTGGTTGTTATTCCTTTAACGGAAACAAAATAATAACTACTGGTGGTGGTGGTGCTATAACTGCCAATGATACCAAGGTTGTAGAGCATATACGTTACTTGTCTACTCAGGCCAAGGATGATGTTCATTATTATATACATAATGAAGTAGGTTATAACTATAGGATGACCAATCTTCAAGCAGCTTTAGGTGTAGCTCAGCTGGAAGAGTTGCCAGAGTTTATTCGCCGGAAGCAAAGAAACTATAAATTATATTGCCAGCTTTTTGAAGGTTTTGAATTAGGCCATATGATAGATTTTCGTAGTGATGTTGACTCCAATATGTGGTTTTATTCCTTGGAGATAAATCGAGATAAGGTAAAAGCCACTATGAAGGAGATTATCACCAAGCTGGAGGAAAATGGTGTTCAAACCAGAGCTATATGGGGGCTTATTAACGAGCAGCTACCATATATCCATGAGGCAACATACAAGCTGGAAAAGGCGCCATATTATGCAGAGCGAATATTGAATATTCCATCCAGCACTCAAATTACGGAAGAAGAAATATATTATGTAGTGGAAAATATTAAAAAAGTTTTGGAAGAGTCTATTGGAGTCGATATAGAATGACTAAACGAAAAATATGTGTAGTTACAGGAACAAGAGCTGAATATGGGCTGCTTTATTGGCTTATGAAGGAAATACAGGCCGATGATGAATTGGAATTACAAATCATCGCTACAGGTCAGCATTTATCGCCAGAATTTGGACTTACCTATAAAAATATCGAAGCTGATGGATTCGTAATAAATGCAAAGGTCGAAATGCTGTTGTCCAGTGATTCTCCCGTAGGCATTGCCAAGTCAGTAGGTTTAGGAACTATTGGCTTTGCTGATGCCTTAGCAAGATTGCAACCAGATATTATGGTATTGTTAGGGGATCGGTTTGAGGCATTGGCTGCTGCCCAGACAGCTATGATATTGAGAATACCGATTGCACATATTCATGGTGGTGAAACTACAGAAGGCGCTATTGACGAAGCTATTCGCCATTCCATAACTAAAATGGCTCAAATTCATTTCGTTTCTGAGCCGGAATACCGAGATAGAGTTATTCAGCTAGGTGAGAACCCCGAAAGTGTCTTTGAAGTTGGAGCCGTAGGAATAGACAATATTATACGACTGAAATTGCTTAGTTTGCAGGAATTGGAAAAACAGATAAATTTCTCATTAGGTAATAAATTCTTTTTAGTTACATATCATCCAGAGACACTTACAGGCAAATCCCCTGTTGAGGCATTGCAAACATTATTTGCTGTTTTTGACGCGTTTCCAGAGTATAAACTAATTTTTACACAAGCTAATAGTGATGCTGGTGGGCGAATTATAAATGAACAAATAGAAGCTTATGCAAAGAAGAATAAGGAACGTGTACTATTAGTTAAATCATTGGGACAGTTAAGATATTTAAGTGCAATGAAGCTATGTGCAGCAGTGGTGGGAAATTCTTCCAGTGGATTGCTGGAGGCTCCAGTGTTGCATGTTCCAACAATTAATATTGGTGACCGACAAAAGGGGAGAAAGAGATATCCTTCAGTTATTGATTGCAATGAGGATAAACAACAATTATTATCAGCTATTCAATCCGTGGTAGATAGTAAATTTTTGCAAAAAATACAATCTATGGAAATCCCACATACTGATGGAAAAATTGCAGTTACAATGAAAGATATGTTAAAGCAATCAGAACTGTCAAATATATGTCAAAAGAAGTTTTATGATTTGAAATGAGGTTTGAATATGGGCAAAACCTATATTATTGCAGAAGCAGGCGTTAATCATAATGGTGATGTTGAATTGGCTAAGCAGCTGATTGAGGTGGCTGCTGAGGCAGGGGTAGATGCCATAAAATTTCAGACATTCAAAGCTGAAAAGCTTGCCAGTTTGAAAGCGCCCAAGGCTGATTACCAAAATAAGACTACGGATGTTTCAGAAAGCCAATTTGAAATGCTAAAAAAGCTGGAATTGCCATTGGATGTCTATTCACATCTAATAGATTTATGCAAGCAAAAAGGTATAGATTTTCTTTCTACTCCCTTTGAAGAGGAGAGTTTAGCATTTTTGGTACAGCAATGCAGACTTCCTTTGATAAAGATACCTTCTGGAGAGATTACTAATGCACCATTTTTATTAGCCGCAGCAAGAACTGGACTGCCAGTAATTCTTTCTACAGGTATGAGTACGCTAAGGGATATAGAAGATGCTTTGTCGGTATTGGCCTTTGGCTATTTGTATGACAAGGAACCAGCTGATTTAGCAGATTTAACAAGAGCGTACATAGAAGCTCAGAATGTAGGATTGCTGAAAGAAAAAGTTCAATTGCTACATTGTACGACTGAATATCCGGCACCATTTGATGAGGTTAATTTGGCGGCTATGGAAACTATGGCAAACGCTTTTGACTTACAGGTGGGGTATTCAGATCATACCAAAGGGATTGCTATTCCTTTAGCCGCAGTAGCAAGGGGAGCAAAAATTATTGAGAAGCATTTTACCTTGGATAAAAATCTGCCAGGGCCGGATCATAAGGCTTCGCTGGAACCAGATGAGTTGAAAGCGATGGTAGATGGCATCAGGCAGATAGAACAAGCCATTGGAAATGGTATAAAGATTCCGGGAAGTAAGGAGCAGGCTAATATTGTTATAGTTAGAAAAAGTATTATTGCTGCCTGTAAAATAAAGAAAGGTGAAATATTTACGAGGGATAATTTAGCTGTTAAAAGACCAGGAACTGGTATAAGCCCTATGAAATATTGGCATATGTTAGGAACGAGGGCGGAGAGAGACTATGAGGAAGATGAGTTGATTGTGTTATGAAGCCTGTGATAATTGTAGGTGCTGGCGGACACGCTAAGGTTTTACTTGATGTATTACTGTGTAGTAAACGCAAGGTGATCGGGCTAACAGAATTTGATAAAAAAAAATGGGGAAGTTTAGTTAATGGAGTACCTGTATTAGGTGGAGATGAAGTCGTTTTTTCTTATAACACAGATGAAATAGAGTTAGTAAATGGGATGGGTTCTGTTGACTCAATGAATAAGCGAAAAAATATATACGAGTATTTTAAGAATAAAGCATATTTGTTTTCCAATGTAATACATCCATCTGCTATTGTGTCGTCAAATGCTGTTTTAGCAAACGGAGTACAACTGTTACCAGGATGCATTGTTAATGCTGGTGCATTTATAGGAGACAATAGCATTGTTAATACGCGAGCCTCCATTGACCATGATGTCAGCATTGGCAGTCATGTGCATATTGCTCCCGGTGTAACCATAAGTGGCGGTGTAACCATAGGTGATTGCACTCATATTGGTACAGGTGCAACTGTAATACAGGGAGTTCGTATTGGTAGCCATGTGCTTATTGGGGCAGGTGCGGTAGTGGTGAAGGATATACCTGATAATTGTAAGGTGTATGGCATACCTGCAAGAGAGGTTTGATTATATGAATTATGAAGAGTTGTGTATAAGCCCTGACAGTAGTATAAAAGAAGCTTTATGCTTGCTGGAGAGTACTTCTAGACAGATATTATTTGTAGTTGACGGATATAATCATTTACTAGGTACAATTACAGATGGAGATATTCGTCGAGGTATTTTGCAGGAAGTAGCACTGAGCGCAAAAGTAATGAATATTATGAATAATCATCCGAGGACTATTAATCAAAGCATGGGAAAAAAAGAGTTGCTGAATTATATGCATATCCATGAAATTAGATATTTGCCAATAGTGGATAGAAATAAGCGTTTGATATCAGTTGCTTCAAAGGATGAATTATTAGCTAGAGTGCGACGCAACAATATAGTAGTTTTAATGGTTGGCGGGTTGGGAACACGGCTTAGACCACTTACCGATGATTGTCCAAAGCCTCTGTTGAAAATAGGAAATAAGCCGATATTAGAAACTATTTTAGAGAGCTTTATAGATAGCGGATTCCATAGATTTTATTTGGCAGTAAATTACAAGGCACAAATGATAGAAGAATATTTTGGGGATGGAAGCAAGCTTGGTATTGAAATCAAATATATTCATGAGAAGAAAAGAATGGGTACAGCAGGGGCATTGTATTTTTTGCCTGAGAAGCCTGTGGAACCTGTTATTGTTATGAATGGAGACCTGTTGACCAAGCTAGATTTTGGCGAGTTGATTGATGCTCATAGAAACACTAATGCTGCAGCGACAATGGCTGTGCGTGAGTATAGTTATCAAGTGCCATATGGTGTTATTAATTGTGAAGAAGATAGAATTATCAGTATAGAAGAAAAGCCAGAACAGACATATTTTGTTAATGCTGGTATTTATGTACTAAATCCCGAAGTTGTAGCAAAGGTGAACAAGGAAGAATTTTTTGATATGCCAGAGTTGTTCTCAGAAATCATAGGTGAGGGTAAAAAGGCAGGTATATACCCAGTAAGGGAATATTGGCTAGATATAGGTAGATTGGATGATTTTGAAAAAGCACAAATGGAATTTGGAAAGCTATGATCGTATAAACAAAAATAGAGGTGCTACTCATGAAGATTGCAGTGATTGGACTTGGCTCCATGGGAAAAAGACGTATTAGGTTAATAAAAAATATTTTAGGGGATAATGTCGAAATTTATGGCGTGGACTCTAATGAGAAGCGATGTATAGACGTAAAAAATGAATATGGAGTAGTATGTGTTCCAGATTTAAGTATATTACTTGATGAAAATTCAATTGATGCAGCGTTTATCGCAACTTCCCCTTTATCGCATGCAAGTTTAATAACTACTTGCCTAGAACATGGGATACATGTTTTTACAGAACTAAACCTTGTAGATACAGATTATGAAAAAAATATCACTTTGGCTAAGTGGAACAATAAGGTGTTATTTTTGTCATCGACCATGCTATATAGAAAAGAAATACAATATATTGCTCGCTGTATAAAAGAAGCTGATTGTTCTGTCAATTATACTTACCATGTAGGTCAATATTTGCCAGATTGGCATCCGTGGGATGTATTAGAAGAATTTTTTATCAGTAAAAAAGCTACTAATGGTTGTAGAGAACTGTTTGCCATAGAGTTGCCATGGATAGTAAATGCATTTGGCAGGATTGTTAAATATGATGTTGTCAAAAGTAAGGCCTCTAAGCTGCCTATAGATTATGCAGATAATTATTTGTTGTTGATAGAGCATGAAACTGGAAATAAAGGAGTATTGGCTGTCGATGTTATTTCCCGGGAAGCAGTGCGGGAATTATCTGTTTTTGGAGAAGATATATTTCTAAAATGGAATGGAACTCCTCATGGATTGGTTTGCAAAAATCTGAAATCTGGAAATATGGATACTGTTAATTTGTATGATGATACGCAAGCGGAGCATATAGAAGGATACAGTAGCAATATAATTGAGAATGCATATGCTGACGAAATTCGCAATTTTTTTGCTACTATTAATGAAAGTGACATACCAAGATATTCCTTAACGCAGGATAAAGAGATATTGAAGGTAATTGATGAAATTGAGGCAGATTGATATGAAGATACTGTTTATAGGATTAGGTTCCATTGGAACCCGTCATTTGAGGAATATAGCAAAATTGCTTCATGAAAAACATCAATTATTTGAGATCCATGCACTGAGAGGAACTGCACGCAAGCTCGAAACAGGAATTTGCAAACTTATACATAAGCAAATGACAAGTTATGAAGATCTAGATGAACAGTATGATGTGATTTTTATAACTAATCCTACATCACTCCATTATGAAACACTAAAAAATGTAGTTTCTAAAGCTAAAAAGATATTTATAGAAAAGCCAGTGTTTTCCAATGCAGATATAGATTTATCATTATTGGAAATTCCTCAGGATACAATTTGCTACGTGGCAGCACCATTACGTTACACTAAGGTATTTAAATTTTTAAAAAAATTAGTTAGTAGTAAGAAAATATATAGTGCTAGGGCAATCTGTTCCAGTTTTTTGCCAGAATGGCGTCCCATGATAGACTATAGAAAATGTTACAGCGCTAGCAAACAAAGTGGTGGCGATATAGGTTTAGAGCTTATTCATGAATGGGATTATCTAACAGAATTATTTGGTATGCCAGAACGCGTGAATATGTATAGTGGTAAGTATTCTGATTTAGAAATAACCAGTGATGATATAGCAATTTATATTGCAGCCTATAAGAGTATGTTGATTAGTCTTTCGTTGGATTATTTTGGGCGCTACACTAAAAGAGAAATAGAATTGTATTGTGATGATGAAGTTATTGTTGGTGATTTCACAAAGAGTGAAATACGGTTTTTGAAATTAGGTAAAGTGCTTTCTTTGCAGGAAGAAAGGGATAGTTATCAGCTTAGAGAGTTAGAATATTTTTTGAATTTAGCTGACGAAGATAATAATCAGAATACTATTTTGCATGCGTTTGATGTGCTCAAAATAGCAAAGGGGATTTTATAATGAATATCTTGTTTACTGTATGTGGTAGGGCAAGTTCAAAGGGAATAAAAGGGAAGAACTTTAGAGAGTTTTTAGGTGTCCCGTTGTTGTATTATACTGTAGCTGCTATAGAGTTATATAAGGAAAAGCATTTCGAAAATTGTATTGATATTGCTTTGAACACAGATAGTGTCGACATGGTTAGATTAATTGAAAGATTATATTTGGGTATTAGTTGCATTGATAGAAAAGAAGAGTTAGCTGGAGATTATGTTGCAAAGATCGATGTTATAAGAGATACTTGGCAGACTATGTGTACAGATAATCATATGGAATATGATGTAGTTATTGATTGTGACATAACATCTCCTCTGCGTACTGTTCAGGATATTGAAAATTTAATAAAAAAATATACTGAAGGAAAATATGACATTGTATATTCAGTGACAAATGCAAGAAGAAATCCTTATTTTAATATGGTTACAATAGATGAAAAAGGATTTTCTCATGTAGTTATAAAATCTGATTTTGTTGCCAGACAGCAGGCACCTGTTATTTATGATATGAATGCGTCGTTATATGCGTATACACCTGAGTTTTTAGGCGCAAATAAATGTGCGAAAGATGCACACAATGGAGTTATTTTTATGAAAGATACTGCTGTGTTAGATTTAGATAATGAAGGTGATTTTGAACTAATGCAGATAATTGCAGAGTATCTAGTAAGCAAAGACGATAATATGAGGAAGATATTTCTACTAGCCAAAGAAATATTAAATACTTAATGAATCGATTGGGTAATTGAGTTTATGTTTTATGGAGATGTTAGATGTGAAACCTATAGTTTATGTAGTACATTGTATTGATACTGAGGGGCCTTTATATGAAAGTCATGAAGCAATATTTGATTTATTGGAGAAGGAATTTGGCATAAAATTAATGCCTACGGAATCGAATTATAAAAAATTATTAAAAAAGGAATTGGATTTTGGAGATAATACAAAAGGTGTATATAATCTCATCGATCCTAATAAATTTGCTATAAACGGTGATTGGGAAATCCTATTTCACAATATTGAGCATATAATCACCCCAGAGTTCAGAAATAAGCTGTTGGATTCAAGTGGTCATGGTTGGATATATAATTGGTTCTGTATGGATCATGTAGGGTTTACTGGAGATAATCCTAGGAGAAGAGATAATGGTCATCACAAGATTTTTGATAAATATATGTCATTAATAAAAAAGCAAAATTTAGGAGATATAGTGCAATTTCACCATCATCCCGTACCACATTCTGGCAATTTCCATGAAAGTGGGATTTCATATTGGGGAAGAAGCACACTTGATGATATATTGACAAGAAAAATTATAGATAGAAGCTGGTTTCCAACCGTATATAGACCCGGTTTTCATACAGAAAGACCAGATTCAAATTGGTTTCTTGAACAATGGATACCCTTTGATTATGCAAATCAAGCAGTGGCAAATGCAATAGATAATCAGCCCAGGGTAGCATATGGACGATTTGGGGATTGGCGCCATGCACCTGTTGAATGGAAGCCATATCATCCCTCCCATGATGATTATCAAAAAAAGGGCGAATGTCGCAGATGGATTACTAGATGCTTGAATATGTATGCCAGATTACGTGAAATAAATCAACAGGATGTGGATGAGGCATTTGCTTGTGCACAGCAAACGGGGACAGCAATATTGTCTTTTACGGATCATGATTATAAAAATATGGAATTTGATGTAAATAGAATAAGAGCACTCATAGAAAAATCAGCTGTCAAGTTTAAAGATGTTGAATATTTATATTCTGATGCCATTACTGCAATGAGGTGCTGTTGTGGTTTACAGTACAGTGATATCGGTATGCAGGCTGACATTGAAAATGAGGATGGACGAATAGTATTAAAGGTAACAACTCAAAATGATATTTTCGGGCCACAGCCTTATTTGGCATTAAAACTGAATGATGGAAGGTATTTGTGGGATAATTTTGATTTCTACAAGAAAAATGTTTGGGTATATACATTTGATGCTGACAGTGTACCATATCCGTATATAGACAAAATTGGAGTTGCTACAAATAACGCATATGGAAAAGTCGAAATACTTAATTATGATAAAAAAATTGACAAATGGAATAAGACTTCATTGAATTAGTTTTGATTTGAAAAAGGGGTAACAAATGGAAAATTTGAAAAATGATAAAATTGATAGGATTAAGTACTGGAATGATGATTACGTTAAGTATTGGAAAAAAATGACTGATGAAGCTGAAAAGAGCAGTGATATCAGTACGGTAGACGGAAAAGTGCCTGGTGATTACAGTACTAGTGGTGTTGATACTATAGCTGAATTTTTGAATAATATGGATTTGCAACCAAAGGAAATAGTTTTGGACTATGGTTGTGGTCTGGGGAGATTTTTTGATTATATTTCTCAAAGAAGCGAATACTACGGTATTGATATATCAGAGGAAATGATAAAGGTTTGTAAGCAAAAGTATCCGTTGCATACGGCTAGATTTATGGTTGCCGAAGGAGAAAATCTACCTTTCGAAGATGGTTTCTTTGACAAGGTTGTGTGTGTTGGCGTGTTTGATGCTTGTTATCAGGAAGCTGCACTTATGGAGATGCTCCGAGTTGTGAAGGATGGTGGCAAGATTCTGATTTCAGGCAAAGGAAATAAATATAATCTGGATGATGAACAGGCATACATAGCAGAAGAGGCCGCTAGAAGAAAGGGACATCCTAATTACTTTACGGATGTAAAATCTATGCTGGAACAGGTGAAGGAATTTGTTTCTGTAGAAGAAGAACGATATTTTCCGTATAGAGGGGATATGCGCAAAGGTAAATATACTCATAAAATGCCAGAGACATTCTATGAATGGGTATTAATCATT
>DAVZJH010000006.1:0-39718 GCA_052272885.1 Anaerovibrio sp.
CGTAGACCTATTATTGCTGGTAACTGGAAGATGAACAACACTATTGCTGAGGGCGTAGCACTGATTAAGGATCTGGCACCATTGGTTGCTGACGTAAAGGACGTTGACATCGTTGCTTGCCCAACTGCTACTGCACTGGCTGCTGTAGCTGAGGCTGCTAAGGGCACCAACATTCACATCGGTGCACAGAATGTTCACTGGGAGCCAAAGGGAGCTTTCACTGGTGAGATTTCCACTGGTATGCTGAACGAGATTGGCGTTGAGTACTGCGTACTTGGTCACTCCGAGCGTCGTGACTATTTCGGCGAGACTGATGAGGGCGTAAACAAGCGTGCAAAGGCTGCTTTCGCTGCTGGTATCACTCCTATTATCTGCTGCGGCGAGTCCCTGGAGATTCGTGAGGCTGGCAACTACATTGATCATGTAGTAGGTCAGATTAATGCAGCTCTGGAAGGCTTCACTGCTGATGATGTAGCAAAGCTGGTTATTGCTTATGAGCCAATCTGGGCTATCGGCACTGGCAAGACTGCTACCTTCGAGCAGGCTGAGGAAGTTTGCAAGGCTATCCGTGAGGCTGTTGCTAAGAAGTTCAACCAGACTGCTGCAGATGCAATCCGCATTCAGTATGGCGGCTCTGTAAAGCCAGCTACCATTAAGGATCTCATGGCTCAGCCAAACGTAGATGGTGCTCTGGTAGGCGGTGCTTCCCTGAAGGCTGCTGACTTCAGCGCAATCGTAAAGTTCTAATTCGGTTTACTAGAAAGTAAGGTTTATAATGGCAAAGTTGAAAAATGCTCCTGTAGCATTGATTATTATGGATGGTGTTGGTTATGGCGATACTGCTGATAACAACAACGCTGTTCAGATTGCAAAAACCCCAGTTCTTGATGAGTTAAAGCAGAAATTCCCTGCTACTCATATTTTTGCCTCTGGCGAATATGTTGGTTTGCCTGATGGACAGATGGGTAACTCCGAGGTTGGACATACCAATATTGGTGCAGGCCGAGTTATTTATCAGGCTCTTACCCGTATTACCAAGGCAATCAAGGACGGAGATTTCTTTGAGAACAAGGCTCTGCTCAGCGTAACCGATGCTGTAAAGGCAGACGGTGGCGCTTTGCATCTCATGGGTCTGGTTTCTCCAGGTGGTGTTCACAGCCATAGCCAGCATCTGTATGGACTGCTGAAGCTGGCCAAAAAGCAGGGTATCAAGAAGGTATACGTGCATGCCTTCTTGGATGGCCGTGACGTAGATCCTTCCTCTGCAGCTGAGTATGTAGCTGAGTTGCAGACTAAGATTGACGAAATCGGCTGCGGTGCAATTGCCACTCTGTCTGGTCGTTATTATGCAATGGATCGTGACAATCGCTGGGAGCGTGTTCAGAAAGCTTATGATGCTGTTGCTCGTGGTGAAGGTGTCAAGGCTTCTGACGCTGTGGAAGCTGTCAATGCATCCTACGCTAATGATGTAACTGACGAATTTGTTGTTCCTGTTGTTGTAGGTGATTATCAGGGTGTAAACGATGGTGATGGAGTAATCTTCTTCAACTTCCGTCCTGATAGAGCTCGTGAGCTGACTCACGCCTTTACTGATGAAGAGTTCAGCGGTTTTGACCGCAAGGAAGCAAAGCTGGCCTTTGCCACTATGACTCAGTATGAGGAAGGCTTGAAGGTTCAGGTGGCATATCCTCCTGAAAGCATTGAGAATACCCTTGGTCAGGTTATTGCCAAGAACGGAATGACTCAGCTGCGCATTGCAGAGACTGAGAAGTATGCTCATGTAACCTTCTTCTTCAATGGTGGTGTAGAGGAGCCATATGAGGGTGAGGATCGTATCCTGGTACCTTCTCCAAAGGTTGCTACCTATGATCTCCAGCCTGAGATGAGTGCTATTGAGGTTACTGACAAGGTTGTTGAAGCTATCAAGTCTGGTAAATATGACTTTATCATCCTGAACTATGCAAATGGTGATATGGTTGGTCATACTGGCGTTATTCCTGCAGCTGTCAAGGCTGTTGAGACTGTTGATACCTGCGTTGGCCGTTTTGTTGAGGCTATCCGTGAGGTTGGCGGCGATGTATGTATTACTGCTGACCACGGCAATGCTGATCAGATGGTTGACCCTGAGACTGGTGCTCCATTTACTGCTCATACTACCAATCCGGTACCATTTATCGTGGTATCTGATAGAGTAAATTGGATTGCCTCCGATGGCGCTCTGTGTGACATTGCACCTACTCTGCTGACTTTGGCAGGTATGGACATTCCTGCTGAAATGACTGGCAGCAGTCTGGTTAAGGTTAAGTAATTAATCCCTGCTTGCAGGGATATATGGCTGCCGAAGGAACATTTTCCCTATGGGAGGATGCTCCTTCGTGGCCTGTGTAATATAATTTAGTGAAGAGAGGAATACGAAATGATTTATTATGATAAGCATGTTGAAGACATGACTTGCATTGCAAAAGAAGTAAACCATGGTCCAGCTCCAATTCCAGAAGAGGGTCAGTGGGTACAGTCCAAGGAGATTAAGGACATCAGCGGCCTGACTCATGGTGTAGGCTGGTGTGCTCCTCAGCAGGGCGCTTGCAAGCTTACCCTGAATGTAAAAGAGGGTATCATTGAGGAAGCTCTGGTTGAGACTGTAGGCTGCTCCGGTATGACTCATTCTGCTGCTATGGCTGCAGAGATTCTGCCAGGCAAGACTATTCTGGAAGCTCTGAACACTGACCTGGTTTGCGATGCTATCAACACTGCTATGCGTGAGCTGTTCCTGCAGATTGTTTATGGCCGTACCCAGACTGCTTTCTCTGACAACGGTCTGCCAGTAGGTGCTGGTCTGGACGATCTTGGTAAGGGTCTCCGCAGCCAGGTAGGTACTTTGTATTCCACAAAGCTTAAGGGTCCTCGTTACCTCGAATTGGCAGAGGGTTATGTTACCCGTCTGGCTATTGATGCAGAAGACCGCGTAATCGGTTATGAGGTTGTTCAGCTGGGCAAGGCTATGGAGGCTATTAAGGCTGGTACTGATGCTAATGAGGCAATCAAGGCCAACACCTCCACCAAGGGCCGCTTCGCTGATGCTGCTCGCTACATCGATCCTCGTAAAGAATAATTTGAGATAATAGGAAGGACTGAAATAGAAAATGGCATTATTTGAAGGCTATGAGCGCCGTATTGACGGTATCAACGAAGTTTGTAAGAAATACGACATTCCATCTATTGAAGCAGCTGCTGACATCTGCAAGGAGAAGGGCTTTGACCCTGCAGCTATCGTAGCTGACCTGCAGCCAATCTGCTTCGAGAACGCAAAGTGGGCTTATACTCTTGGTGCAGCTATTGCAATCAAGAAGGGCTGCACCAACGCTGTAGACGCTGCTAAGGCTATTGGCGAAGGCCTCCAGGCTTTCTGCGTACCTGGTTCCGTTGCTGACCATCGTAAGGTAGGTCTGGGCCATGGTAATCTGGCTGCTATGCTGCTGTCCGAGGAGTCTGGCTGCTTCGCATTCCTGGCTGGTCACGAGTCCTTTGCTGCTGCTGAGGGTGCTATCGGTATTGCTCAGACTGCAAACAAGGTTCGTAAGAACCCTCTCCGCGTTATCCTGAACGGTCTTGGCAAGGATGCTGCTCAGATTATTTCCCGTATCAACGGCTTTACTTATGTTCAGACTCAGTATGACTACAAGGCTGGCAAGGTAAACGTTGTTAAGGAAGTTGCTTACTCTGATGGCCCTCGTGCCAAGGTAAAGTGCTACGGTGCTGATTCCGTTCCAGAGGGTGTTGCTATCATGCACCTGGAGAATGTTGATATCTCCATTACTGGTAACTCCACCAATCCTACCCGCTTCCAGCATCCAGTAGCTGGTACTTACAAGAAGGAGCGTATTGAGGAAGGCAAGAAGTACTTCTCCGTAGCTTCCGGTGGTGGTACTGGCCGTACTCTGCATCCAGATAACATGGCTGCAGGCCCTGCATCCTATGGTATGACTGATACTCTCGGTCGTATGCATTCTGATGCACAGTTTGCTGGTTCTTCTTCCGTACCTGCTCATGTTGACATGATGGGCCTCATTGGTGCTGGTAACAACCCAATGGTTGGTATGTCTGTTGCTGTAGCAGTTGCTGTACAGGAAGCAATGGCAAAATAATCTAAGCCAGATTTTGGCTTAAACATAGGCAGCTCCCCGAATTTCGGGGAGCTGTTTTTTCGAGTTAGAGGTATGAATATGAAAAGCAGGACGTATATTGCCATAGATTTAAAATCATTTTTTGCCTCTGTGGAGTGTCAAAAAAGAGGCCTTGACCCTTTAGACACAAATTTGGTGGTAGCAGATGAGAGCCGTACAGATAAAACTATCTGTCTAGCTGTAACGCCCTCCTTGAAATCCTACGGTATTTCTGGCCGGGCTAGACTTTATCAGGTACGGGAAAAGGTGCGGGAGGTAAATGCCCTGAGAAAATATCAGGCACCAGATAAAAAGCTATCAGGCAGTTCCATCTTTGCTTCGGAGCTAGAAAAGGATAAATCACTTCAGGTGGATTTTGTGATTGCCCCTCCTGCCATGGCCAGCTATATGGAATACAGTACCAAAATCTATGGTATTTATATGAAATATGTAGCGCCAGAGGATATTGTGGTTTATTCCATAGATGAGGTGTTTATGGATGTTACCAATTATCTGCCTACTTATAAAATATCTTCCCACGATTTGGCTATGAGAATAATTTTGGATGTGCTGAAAAATACAGGCATTACGGCTACTGCTGGCATTGGCACCAATCTATATTTAGCTAAGATTGCTATGGATATTATGGCCAAGCATATTCCCGCTGATGAAAATGGTGTGAGAATTGCTCAGCTGGACGAAATGAGCTATCGCCGTCAGCTGTGGGGTCATCAGCCTATTACAGACTTTTGGCGGGTGGGGCCAGGCTATGCCAAAAGATTGGCGACCTACGGCATGGTAACTATGGGAGATGTGGCTGTTTGTTCTGAAAAAAATGAGGAGCTGCTTTATAGGCTATTTGGTAAGCAGGCAGAGCTTCTGATTGACCATGCATGGGGAATTGAGCCATGTCAGATTTCAGATATTAAGGCTTATGTGCCGGAAAATAATAGCCTTGGTTCGGGGCAGGTGTTGCAAAGTCCCTATGATTTTGCCAAGGCTAGGATTGTTATGCAGGAAATGGCAGAGGGACTTTCCTTGGAGCTGGTGTCTAAGGGGTTGATAACCAATCAGCTGGTTATGACTGTGGGCTATGATATTGAAAATATCCAAAATCCAGATAAAAGAAGCCACTATGGGGGAGAGGTGGTTGTGGATAGATATGGACGGCAGATTCCCAAGCATAGTCATGGCAGCTGGAATCTGGATGTGTATACTGCCTCTACAAAGAGGATGCGTCAGGGAGCAGAGAGACTTTTTGATAGCATTGTAAATAAAGAGCTATTGATTCGGCGGATGAATCTTACAGCCAATCATGTTGTTCGGGAAAAGGATAGGCCACAGCCTAAGCAGGAGGTAGAGCAGCTGGATTTATTCGGGCTGGCTCAGGAGCAGGAACAGCAGCAGGCTAGGGATTTGGCTCAAGAGGAGAAGGAAAGACGGTTGCAGGAGGCAACCATAGCCATAAAAAAGAAATTTGGCAAAAATGCCCTGCTTAAGGGGACTAATTTGCAGGAGGGAGCCACGGCTAAGGAACGAAATCGTCAAATTGGGGGACATAGGGCATAAAGGTCTATATAGCATTAGTTGTAACGAGGGGACATCGGACACCTCGTTATATTAAGGGAGTAATTTTCTATGAAGCAATATGAGGATATTATCAATCACCAAAGACCTATTTCTCGCAAGCACAAGCCTATGAGCAGGCGGGATAGGGCGGCTCAATTTGCTTCCTTTGCGGCTCTATCGGGTTATGAAGATATGGTGGAAGAAAAGCGAAAAAATATTGAAGCAGAAATTGAAGCAAAGGACCATTAGGTATTGAAATTTTTTTTGATAGGATATATACTATGGCTTTGTGAAAGAAAGGAGATGTAATAGATGAGTGATAATGTAAAAGAAAAATTGACGATTAAGGAATGGCTGCCTTTGATAGGAATGACCTTTGCAGCCTTTTTGTTTAATACATCAGAGTTTATGCCTATTGGTCTTTTATCTACCATAGCAGAGGATTTTGCCATGACAGAGGCAGAGATTGGCAGAATAGTTTCCATTTATGCCTGGGTGGTAATGATATTATCCATGCCCTTGATGGTTATGGCTTCCCGTTATGGTTTGAGAACCTTGATTCTTAGCACTCTGGCCGTTTTTATTCTGTCCAACAGCTTGGCTTCTATTGCTACAGATTTCTGGACCTTACTGGGTGCTAGATTGATACTGGCCTGTGCCCATGCTATCTACTGGTCTATAGCTACTCCTGCGGTGGTGCGTATGGTGGCACCTCAATTCAAAACCATTGCCATGAGTATGCTGATAGCGGGTTCCTCCATGGCGGTTATTTTGGGTATGCCCTTGGGACGAGTGATTGGGTTGAATATGGGTTGGCGTATGTCCTTTTTGTCTATGGCGATTATTGCTGCCTGCACTCTTATATATATGTGCTTTGTTTTTCCTAAGCTGGAAAAAACAGAAAGGTTTACTTTCAAGCAGTTGCCAGAGCTATTCGGCAATAGAACTCTGCTGGGACTATTTGGTATCGCAGCATTGGTGCCTACAGCCCAGTATGCGGCCTATAGCTATATAGAGCCATTTATGAAGTTTGTAGCCAAGATGCCAGACAACATGGTAACAATTAATTTGATGATTTTGGGCAGTGCTGGACTTTTGGGTAGTGCTATTTTTGCCAGAACCTATGAGAAGCATGTCAGGGTGTTTTTGACCTTGTCCATTGCAGGTATTGCCTTGAGTCATTTATTGCTATATCCTGCTACTGTTAATGAATTTGCTATGATTGCCCTGTTTATTTTCTGGGGTGTATGCATGACCTGTTTTGGTATGGCTAGTCAGGCGGATTTAATGGCGGCTACCACTGTTAGTGCAGCTCCTGTAGCTATGTCTATTTACTCTGGTATTTTCAATTTTGGCATTGGCAGCGGTACCTGGGTAGGAGGTATGATTTGTGATTATATCAATATTGCCTATATTGGTTATGGTGCAGGAATTCTGACCATATTGGGTACTATATTCAGCGCTTGGCTGGCTAGCCATTTGCATAAGAAGCATTAGTTTCTAATATCCTGCAAATTCTCTCAGGTTATTCACCTTTAATATTTGGGTGAAATAGTGTAAAATAATATCATTGAATGATGATATAAGGGAGTGCGTGGCATGTACTATATTTTAAAGATGCTTAGCTGGCTGGCCTGTAGATTTCCTATGAAAGCCTGTTTGAAGCTGGGGAATTTCCTAGGCAAGCTGACCTGGTTGGCGGTGCCTGAAAAGCGTAAAAAAATGGCTCGAGAAAATATTATTCGCTGTTTGCAGGTGGATGAACAGGAGGCAGAGCGGATCGCCAAAGCCTCATGGGTGCAGTTTGGTCCTATGATTATGGAGGTTCTGCGTTATCCAAATCTGATAAAGAATGGCAAAATGTATCAGCATGTGTCCATTGAAGGACTGGAGTATCTTGTGGATGCGGTACGGGCCGGCAAGGGGGGCATTATTGCCACCAATCACAGCGATAGCTGGGAGATTATGGGAGCGGCCTTGGCTCAATATGGTGTTCCTTTAGTAGGGGTGGCTATGAAGCAGAAGAATAGCCAGGCCAACCGGTTTATTTTGGAATATAGAGAAATGTCCGGTATGCATATTACCTACAAATCTGATGGGCGGGATATGCTGAAGATGATTAAGGATGGCTGGATGATTGGTTTGATTATGGACCAGGATCCTAGCTTGAAATACGGTATGATTCTGGATTTCTTTGGCCGAAAAACCAATTGTGTTACAGGGCCAGCCACTTTGGCAAGGATACAGAATGCTCCTATTTTTCCAGGACAGATTCAGCATCGGCCAGATGGCGGACACCATATAACCATTTTTCCGCCAATTTATGTGGAGAGAACCAAGGATAAGCAGGAGGATATACGCCGTACCATGCAGCAGCTGTTGGATATTCTGGAGCAGCAGATACGGAACCATCCAGAGGACTGGTTCTGGCTCCACGACCGCTGGAAATCCGTTAGAAGCATTGGCTTGGATTAACGGCAGACAATTGAATATAAAATCAAGCCTCAAAAATTATGATTTTTGGGGCATTTTTTTGCAATTTACTGAAATCCCTGCTTTGATTATTGATAGGATAAATAAGTTGACTTGGGAACAGAGGATAGGTTGTGGGAAAATCTGTACATTTGGTCATAAATATGCTAGTATTAATATGTTAAGTTAGGTTTTCGAATATTTTGATAAGTGAGGGATGGATTTGGCATTTCAGACAACAATTGCTGCGCCGGTGAGCTATACTGGTGTAGGGCTCCATTCCGGCAAGAATGTAACCATGAAGCTGCAGCCGGCAGAGGCTGATACAGGCATTGTTTTTACCAGAGTGGATTTGCCGGGACAGCCACAGGTGGAGGCCAAGGCAGAGAATGTAACCTCTACTCTGCGAGCTACAACTATTGAGGACAATGGCATAAAGATGTTTACCATCGAGCATATTATGTCAGCTCTCCACGGAGCTGGTATTGACAATGTGGAAATCTGCATTAATGCAGAGGAGCCTCCGGTGGCTGATGGCAGCAGCCGAGAGTTCTTCCAGCTGCTGCAAAAGGCAGGTGTTCGTCAGCTGGACAGAGAGCGTCAGGAGATTGTTATAGACCAGCTTTATAGAGTAGATGATGGAGACAAATTTGTCTTGGCTCTGCCCTATGATGGCTTCCGGGTAAGCTTTACCTCTATTAATCCCCATCCCTTGATTGGGATACAATATGGAGATTATGAGATTACCGAGGAAAATTACCTGAAGGAGATTGCTCCTGCTAGAACTATTGCCTATGAAAAAGAGGTAGAGGCTCTCCACAAGATGGGCCTAGGTCTAGGCGGTACGCTGGAAAATGTCATTGTTTATAATGATGAGGGTTGGATGAACCCGCTGATTTATCCAGATGAGCTGGTAAGGCACAAAATCCTTGATTTGGTAGGAGATTTGCGTCTGGCAGGTATAGTTAAGGGCCACTTTGTGGCTGTAAAGTCAGGTCATGCATTGAATACAACCATGTCCAAGCTGCTTAAGGCAAAGCTGGGCAAATAATATACAAAATATGAAGAGAAGAGGTTTTTGATATGGTATTGGAAATTGACGAAATAAAGAAGATTCTGCCCCATCGTGCTCCATTTTTGCTGGTAGATAGAATTATCGAAATTGATCCATTCAAATCTGCTGTAGGCATCAAGAATGTAACCTATAATGAGCCACAGTTTCATGGACATTTTCCTCACAAGGCTATTATGCCAGGTGTTTTGATTTTGGAGGCTATGGCTCAGGTTGGCGGTATTGCCATGCTTTATCCAGAGGAAAACCGTGGTAAGATTGCTCTGTTTGGTGGCATGGACAATATTAAATTCAAAAAGATGGTAGTGCCTGGCGATCAGATGATTATGAAGGCTAATCTTTTGAAGGTACATGGTGATTATGGTAAGCTTCATGCAGAATCCTATGTGGATGATGTGCTGGCAGCACAGGCTGATTTTACCTTTGCTCTGCAGAGACCAGAGTAAAGGTCGTTCATAGTAGGCTGATTAATAAAGAAAATTGAAGAAATTCTTAGTATTTCTCGAAAAACAGTCGAATATAAGGAAATATAGCATACAGCATATAGGGTTTGTGCTGTGATTGTATACATGATAATAGGTGTACTGACGATAGGTTTTTCGGGGGTACTAAAGGAGTTGTAATAAATGGCGGATAACTTTGATGTTACTGCAAAGATACATAATTTTGCGGTTGTTCATCCAAACGCAAAGATCGGTAAAAACGTGGAAATCGGTCCTTTTACCGTAATTGGCGAAAATGTAGAAATTGATGAGGGTACTATTGTTGGCCCCAGTGTGGTTATTACTGGCTGGACCAAGATAGGCAAGGATTGTCATATTTTCCAGGGAGCTTCCATTGGTGAGGAGCCACAGGATTTGAAGTTTGTTGGGGAAAAGAGCTATACCGTTATTGGCAATCGCACCAAGATTCATGAATTCTGTACTATTCACAGAGCTACCGGCGAGGGAGAAGTTACCAAAATCGGTGATGACTGTCTGCTGATGGCTTATGTTCATGTGGCTCATAACTGTATTCTGGGCAACAATGTTATCATGGCTAATGCTGCTATGGTGGCAGGTCATGTGGTGGTAGAGGATAGGGCTATTATTGGCGGCAAGGCTGGTGTGCACCAGTTTGTCCGGGTAGGCAAGCAGGCCATGATCAGTGGTATGTCCCGTAATATTCACGATGTAGTGCCATATACTATTGTAGATGGCTTCCCAGCTAGAGCCTGCGGATTGAACAGTGTGGGTATTGCCAGAGCGGGTATTGCTCCTGCCAACCGTCGTCAGATTAAGCTGGCCTATCGGTTGCTCTATCGTTCTGGACTGAGATTGAAGGATGCCATTTCTGCTATTGAGCAGGAGGTGGAGTCCTGTCCAGAAGTGGAGCATATGCTGCAGTTCCTGCGGAATGCAGATAGAGGTATTTGCCGTCCTGCTGGTCATGTAGGTGATAAGAAGCAGGGAGATAAGTCTTCAGAGGCTGAGGAAGTGGAAGAATCTGAGGATTGATTTAGTTAGACAAAATTCGCTGGAGGCTGATTGTTTTTATGAAAAAAATAGGATTGCTGGCAGGTGTAGGCAGGCTTCCAGTGGAGTGTGCCAAGGCTGCGGCAGCCTTGGGCTATGAGGTTTATGCTGTAGGTCTTATTCCTGGTGTAGATCCAGAGCTGAAGGAATGCACTGCTGACTATACGGAGATTAGTGTAGCAAAGCTGCAGACAATTATTGATTATATGAAGGCTAAGGCGGTAACAGAGATTACCCTTTTGGGCAAGGTTACTAAGGAGCTTTTGTACAGTGGAGATCATGCTGCACCAGATATGCGGATGCTGGCTTTGATGTTTACTTTGCCAGACCGGAAGGACGATACTCTGATGTTGGCCTTTGTCAAGGAGTTGGCCAAGGATGGTTTAGAGGTTTTTGATCAGACTGCTCTTATTCGCAGCCTGATGCCAGCGCCAGGAGTTCTTACTAAACGGAAGCCAACGCCACAGGAGCAGCAGGATATGGAATTTGGCATGAAAATGGCTAGAGAAATCGGCCGTTTGGATGTGGGCCAGACTGTTGTGGTAAAGCAGCAGGCCGTAATGGCCTTGGAGGCTATCGAGGGTACTGACGCCTGCATTCGTCGTGGCGGAGAGCTGGCTAGAGGCGGTGCGGTAGTTGCCAAAACAGCCAAGCCAAATCAGGATTTGCGGTTTGATGTACCAGCTGTAGGTATGAAAACTATGGAAATCATGGTGGAGGTAGGTGCTTCTGCTCTGGTTATTGAGGCTGGCCGAACTCTGTTGGTGGAAAAGGACAAGGTGATAGCATTGGCTGAGGCTCATGATATTACTATTGTGGCAATGGAATAAGGGACTTGGGACGCGGCGGATGCAGCTTTGTATTCTCGCGTCTTTTGTGTGTTTTTTTGAGGGATTGTATGAAGATTATGTTGTCAGCCGGAGAGGCTTCCGGAGATCTCCATGGAGAAGGATTGGCTAAGGCCATTCATCAGCTAAAGCCAGAGGCAGAGCTTATCGGCTTTGGCGGCCCTAAAATGGCAGAAGCTGGTGTCCGCCTATGTGCAGATATGCGGGAATATAGTATAATGGGAGTATGGGAGGTTATCAAAAATCTATCCAGAATTTTTGATCTACTGAAGAAGCTAACAAATTTCATGGCGGAGGAAAAGCCTGATTTGTTGGTACTCATTGACTATCCGGATTTTAACTGGCGTTTGGCTGCCAAGGCCCGCAAAATGGGGATTCCGGTTTTTTCCTACATTCCCCCTTCTGCTTGGGCTTGGCGCAAAGGCAGAGCCAAAAAATGTGCCGCCCTGGCTAATGAGCTGGCAGCAATTTTCCCCTTTGAATTGCCTGTGTATCAGGCGGCAGGGGCAAATATAACCTTTCAGGGAAATCCCCTAATTGATATGGTAAAATCTACCATGACTGTGTCAGAGGCCAGAGAATATTTTCAGGTGCCTGCTGATGGAGAGCCGGTATTGCTTTTGCCAGGCAGTAGAAAGCAGGAGATTCAAGGGCTGTTTCCTGCTATGCTGGAGGCAGCAGAGCTTCTGGCTAAGGAACGTCCCCAGTTAAGATTTTATGTACCGGTGGCCTCTGGTATAGATGAAGGGGTATTGTCTGCTATGGCGGCGAAACATACTGTGGACATTCATTTTACCAATGACAAAAACTACGATTTGATGAATATTGGCAGCTTTGCTATTGCCACCTCTGGTACGGTGGTATTGGAAGCAGCTATTATGGGATTGCCCTGTGTGGCTTTGTACCGCATGGCTCCCCTTAGCTACGCTATCGGCAAAATGCTGGTGAAGATAGATAATTTTACCCTGCCTAATATATTGGCTGGCAGGGCTGTACAGCAGGAGCTGCTGCAGGATCAGGTTACTGGACCCCAGGTATATGAGGCTGCTCGCCGTTTTTATGCAGAATCTGGTTACAAGGAGCAGGTATTGCAGGGATTGCAGGAGGCTGTGGCCAAGCTAGGTAATCCTGGGGCAACAGCCAGAGTGGCTCAGCGCATTGTGGCAGCTGCGGAGAAGTACAGCAGGACGGAGGACATTAGATGAAGAATTACATGCGATTGTTAGCATATATCAAGCCTTATACCAGACGGTTGGCTTTGGCTGTGGTGTGCATCATTATGGCAGCAGGAGCCAATCTGTATTTGCCTTGGATTATCAAGGATATGATTGATGATGTTCTGATGTCCAAGGATATGGTAATGCTGAACCTGATTGCTGCTGGTATTCTGGTAGTAATGTTTACTCGTGGTGTATTTTATTACGGCCAAAGCTATTTGGTTTCCTATGTAGGCCAGCGGGTAATTATTGATGTTCGCAGCGTGTTGTTCCGTAAATTTCAGCGGATGCCTCTATCCTATTACGATAAGCAGCAGACTGGTACGGTAATGAGCTATATTACCAACGATGTGGCGGTCATGCAAAGTGCCATTGTGGATAATCTTATTGAGCTGGTAACTGAGGGTTCTATTCTCATTGGTTCTCTGGCTATGATGATTTATCTGGATTGGAAGCTTAGCCTGCTAACCTTGATGACTATTCCTCTGGTTGGTTTTGCCATGAAGATATTTGGTCGGAAGCTGAAGCGTTCTAGTACCGTCATTCAGGAGCGTGTGGCGGAGATTACTTCCCTGCTGCAGGAAAGCATTTCTGCTATTCGAGTGGTAAAGTCCTTTGTGCGGGAATCTTACGAGATTAAGCGTTTTGAGGAGCAGAATTGGCGTAATTTCCAGGCTGCTATGAAGAATGTTAAGCTAAGCAGTCTGCTGACCCCAACTGTGGAATTTTTAGCAGCTATTGCTGTTACATTTATTGTCTGGTTTGGTGGCTATGAGGTTGTAAATGGTGTTATTACCGCTGGTGAGCTGGTAGCTTTCCTAACCTACGCTGTTAATCTGGCCAACCCTGTTAAGCGCTTGTCCAGAGTATATGCAGCTATTCAGAAGGCTATGGCTGCAGCAGATCGTGTTTTTAATATTATGGATTTGGACGAAAAGATTACCGATGTGCCAGGAGCCAAGCCCTTGCCACCTATTAAGGGCAAGGTGGAGTTCAAGGATATTACCTTCTCCTACAAGGAAGGTCAGCCTGCTCTTCAGCATATATCCTTGAAGGCGGAGCCAGGACAGATGATTGCTTTGGTAGGTCCTAGCGGTAGTGGCAAATCTACCATTGCCAATCTGATTCCTCGCTTCTATGATGTGGATTCTGGTATAATTACTATTGATGATCATGATATTCGGCAGGTAACAGCAGATTCCTTGCGGGAGCAGATCGGTCTGGTGCCCCAGGAAACCATGCTGTTCAGCACCACGGTAATGGAAAATATCCGTTATGGCCGTTTGGAGGCTACCGATGAAGAGGTTATTGAAGCTGCTAAGGCCGCCAATGCGGAGGAATTTATCAAGGAACTGCCAGAGGGATACGATACCAAGCTAGGAGAGCGTGGCTTGAATCTTTCTGGTGGTCAGCGTCAGCGTCTGGCTATTGCCAGAGCAATTCTCAAGAATCCAAGAGTTTTGATTTTGGACGAGGCTACTTCTGCCCTGGATACTGAAAGTGAAAAGATTGTGCAGGATGCCTTGGATAATCTGATGGTGGGCAGAACCTCCTTTGTAATTGCCCATCGTCTTTCTACTATATTTAATGCAGATCAGATTTTTGTAGTGGAAAATGGACATCTGCGAGAGCATGGTACACATGAGGAGCTGTTAGCGGCAGGTGGTTTGTACAGCAATCTGTATAACATTCAGTTCCGTCAGAACCAAGAAGGATAAGGAGACGCTTTTATGCGACTATTATATAATGTAGCAGCAGTATTGGTGGTTATCTTGATGATACCGGCTTTCTGCCTGCGGGCCATTAGAGAAAAGGGCTTTGTTAATAGAATAAAGCAGCAGCTGGGATTTTTGCCTAAGCACGCTCTGGATAAGGTTGCCCGCAAAAATTGTATATGGGTTCATGCGGCTTCAGTAGGAGAGATTGTGGCGGCCAGCCCCCTTATTAAGGAATTTCGTCGGGAATTTCCCAATACCCCTATTTTGGTATCTGTTTTTACCAATAGCGGTTACGAAATGGCCAATCGGATTATAAAGGATGCAGACAGCATCATTCATTTTCCTTTCGATTTGCCTTGGCTTTCTGCCCATTTGCTTTACAAGGTGCGTCCAAGGGTATTTATGCCTGTGGAAACTGAGCTTTGGCCAAATTTCCTTCAGGCTGCCAAAAAGCTGGACATTCCAGTTATGATGGTAAATGGCCGTATTAGTGAAAAAAGTGTATCCAGATATCGTTACCTGCACAGTATTTGGTATGATATGCTGGATACCATCAAATATTTTGCTATGCAGTCCTCTGTAGATGCAGAGAATATTCTCCGTCTAGGGGCTAGTAAGGATTTGGTTAGTGTTACTGGCAATACCAAATTTGACCAGACCTATACCAATGTTAGTGCTGAGGAAAAACAGCTGCTGATTAAGGAACTGGGGCTGGAGGACAATGATGGTATTTTTTTGGCTGGCTCTACCCATAAGGGGGAAGAGGAGCAGATATTGGCTGCCTTTGGAGAAATCCGCAAGACTCATCCCAAGGCGCGTCTGGTAATTGCTCCTAGAGCCGTGCTGCGTACAGGCACTATTCAAGATATGTGCCAGCAGCGAGGCTTTACTTCTGCCACTAGAACCCAGTTGCAGGAAAAGCCAGCTCAGGGACATGATGTGGTTCTTCTCAATACCATTGGAGAGCTGGGAAAGGTATATAGCATTGGCGATGTTATTTTCGTAGGAGGTAGTCTGATTCCTCATGGCGGTCACAATATTTTGGAGCCGGCAGCTCATGGCAAGGCTATTATTGTGGGCCCTAATATGTTTAATTTCAAGGATACCCATATTCTTTTCTCCAACCGCAAGGCGGTAGTTACAGTAAAGGATCAGGAGGAGCTGATTAAGGCGGCTTCAGAGCTTTTTGTCAATGTGGCAGAAAGAAGAAGGATGGAGCAGGAAACCCTGAAAATATGTGAGGAAAATCGCGGTGCAGCTCGTAGAACAGCAGTGATACTTCACGATTTGCTGAATCGCTGTGAGGCCAAGGACAAGGTAAAGGCTATAGATAAGCTGGAGAATTTCCAGACCTATTTTATGCAGCTGATACATTGCAAGGAGCCAAAGAGCTTAGGCTTAAAAGCTATGGTAGTATTTTTGCATGGCTGTGCTTATATTTATGGGTTTTTGTTGAATATTAAGCTAAGCTGTTACAAAAGCGGTCTTTTGACTAGGAAAAAGCTGGATTGCTATGTTATCAGCCTTGGTAATATTACGGTAGGTGGTACAGGCAAAACCCCAACAGCTCAGAGATTGGCTAAGGCTATTCGGGATATGGGCTACAAGGTAGTTATTTTGAATCGAGGCTATCGAGCCAAATGGCAAGGGGAAATCGGCGTGGTTTCCGATGGTCATGAGCTAAAGATGGACGCTGCCACAGCTGGTGATGAGGCCTTTATGCTAGCCAAGCATTTGCCTAATGTGCCTGTACTGATTGGTCCTGAGAGAGCCAAAACTGGCCAGTATGCAGTAGAACATTTTGGGGCGCAGGTGGCTATTCTGGATGATGGCTATCAGCATTGGCAGCTAAAGCGAAATTTGGATGTAGTGCTGATAGATGCAGTAAATGTCTTTGGCAATGGACATATTCTGCCACGAGGTACTCTGCGGGAGCCATTATCCCATCTTAAAAGAGCTGATGTGTGCCTTTTAACCAAGGTGGATCAGGCGGAGCCAGGTTCCATTGCTTATATCCGCAAAAAAATTGATGAATACGGCAAGAACCCTGTAGTTGTGGAAAGTATTCACCAGCCTCAGGCTTGTATTGAGCTGGGGGAATGGGTAAAGAATATTGCCAGCGAGGGTTCTCCTATTGATATTATCAAGGGCAAAAAGATTATTGCCTTATCGGCTATTGGCAATCCTGCTTCCTTTGAGCAGACCCTGTGTAACTCTGGAGCAGAGGTGATAGAAAGCTTCCGCTTCCCAGATCATCACGAATACACTTTGGAAGAAATTCAGGATGCTATGGATCAGGCCATTCGTGAGGGGGCCGAAGCCATTGCAACCACTGAGAAGGATGCTGTAAAGCTTCCCCATCTGCCAGAGCGGGAGGGCAATCTGCCTATCTATGTTATTACCGTAGAGGTGGTAATGCAGGATGAGGGCAAGCAGATTGACCAGCTCTTAAAGCAGCGTATAGATGATTTTTTCAGGAGGTCAGAACAGAAATGAATACATTGTGTGTAATTCCTGCCAGATATGCTTCCACCAGATTGCCTGGCAAGCCTCTGGCTGATATAGCAGGCAAGCCTATGATAGTCAGGGTATATGAGCAGGCCTCCAAGGCCAAGCGATTGTCTGGGGTTATTGCTGCTGTAGATGATGAGAGAGTCTATGATGCATTGGTAGCTCATGGTGGAAAGGCTATGATGACAGCCAAAGACCATCCTACAGGTACTGACAGACTGGCCGAGGTGGCAGCAGCTCACCCGGAGGCAGAGCTGATTATCAATGTACAGGGAGATGAGCCATTAATTGAACCAGCCTTGATTGATGCACTAGCAGCAGCCTTTGATGATGATCCAGAGCTGCAGATGGCCACTGTGAAATCACCTATGACTGATGTGGAGGAAATGAAGAATCCTAACAATGTAAAGGTGGTTACTGATAAAAAGGGCTATGCTTTATATTTTTCTCGTTCCCTGTTGCCATATCCAAGGGAAAATACTGGTGCTGTAGTGTATAAGCATATTGGTATTTATGCCTACAAGCGGGATTTCCTGCTGAATTATGCCAAGATGGCACCTACCCAGCTGGAGCAGACAGAATCTCTGGAACAGCTGAGGGCCTTGGAAAACGGCTACAAAATCAAGGTAATTGCTACAGATTTTCATTTCGTAGGAGTGGATACTCCTGAGGATTTGGTAGAAGTAAATAGATTGTATAAGGAACGGCTTTAATGCTGAGAAAGGGTGGTATATTATGAATACTGTACAGGTAGGAAATTTTTCAATAGGTAATGGACAGCCTTTGGCCCTTTTGGCAGGCCCATGTGTTTTGGAGGGATTGGACAGATGTCTGCTTATTGGCAGAACCATCAAGGAAATTACTGGACGTTTGGGTATTCCTTATGTATTCAAGGCTTCCTTTGATAAGGCCAATCGTTCCTCCTTTAATGGCTTCCGTGGTCCAGGCCTGAAAAAGGGCTTGGAAATGCTGCAGACCATTAAGGATGAACTGCAGGTACCAATTGTAACAGATGTACATACTGAGGAACAGATTGAGCCTGTTGCCAAGGTAGCAGATATTATCCAGATTCCGGCTTTTCTCTGCCGTCAGACCGACCTTCTTTACGCAGCAGCTCAGAGTGGTGCTGTGGTTAATGTAAAGAAAGGCCAGTTTATGGCACCTGGAGATATGCGGAATGTAGTAGACAAGCTTCATGAGGGTGGTTGCTCTCAGATTCTTCTCACCGAGAGAGGTGCTTCTTTCGGTTACAATAATCTGGTTGTGGATATGAGAACCTTCCCTATTATGCGTTCCTTTGGCTATCCAGTAGTATTTGATGGGACCCATAGCGTACAGCTGCCAGGTGGTGCAGGAACCTGCTCTGCTGGTAACAGAGAGTTTGTGCCTAATCTGGTACGGGCTGCTGTTGGTGCTGGGGTGGATGCCCTCTTTATGGAGGTTCATGACAATCCAGAGGAGGCTCTTTGTGATGGGCCAAATATGGTTTATTTGGACAAGCTGGAGGATTTGTTGAAGGATGCCTTGGCTATTCACGAGGTTGTTCGCAAGCATTTGAAGTAATTACCAATTAGAGGGGACATATATGATTAAGGATTCAGCTATTGAAACTTTGAAAATAGAAGCAGCTTCTGTTACCAAGCTGATTGAGCGCATAGATGACGAATTTGTGGCTGCCGTAAATTGCATTTTGGATTGTCATGCCAGAGTGGTAGTAACCGGCATGGGCAAATCTGGTCACATAGGTAGAAAGATCGCTGCCAGCTTGGCCAGCACAGGTACACCTGCTTTCTTTATGCATCCTGCAGAGGCCTTTCATGGGGATTTGGGCATGGTTACTGCGGATGATGTGGTTATTGCCATATCCAATAGCGGTGAAAGCACAGAGGTGGTAAATATTCTGCCTATTATCAAGCGCATTGGTGCTAAGATTATAGCCATGTGCGGCCGCAGGGAATCTGCTTTGGGCCGCAATGCAGATTATTTTGTGAATATTGCTGTGGAGCGGGAGGCCTGTCCTTTGGGCTTAGCGCCAACTGCCAGCACTACTGCCACCTTGGCTATGGGGGATGCCATTACTGTGGCTCTTTTAGAGGCTCGTAACTTTACCAAGCAGGATTTTGCCCTGTTCCATCCTGGTGGTTCCCTGGGCAGAAAGCTGCTGCTGACTGTAGAGAATGTTATGCATAGTGGTGAGGATAATCCAATTATCCACTGTGGCCATACAGCACAGGAAGCCTTGTTTATGATGACGGACAAGGGCTTGGGAGCTACTTCTGTTGTGGATGAAAATGGCAAATTTATCGGCTTGGTAACTGATGGAGATATTCGTCGTGGCCTGGCCAAGGGGAGTCAGTTCCTGAACGAGGCTGTAGAAAATATGATGACCAAGGCACCTCAGACCATTACCAAGGACAAGCTGGCAGCAGAGGCTCTTTCTGTTATGGAGAAGCACAAGCCTAGACCTATTACGGTGTTGCCGGTTATTGATGAAGCAGGCCAGCCTATTGGTATTGTTCATTTGACTGATTTGTTGAGACAGGGAGTTGTCTAAAATGGAATTTAGAGCAGATGCATTGGAAAGAGCCGCTAGAATTCGCATGGTAGTAATGGATGTAGATGGCACCATGACAGATGGTCGTATCTATATTGGGCCGGAAGGGGAAGCCATCAAGGAATTTTCCGTGAAGGACGGCATGGGTATAACCATGCTCCATAAAGCTGGTATTAAAACTGCCATTATTACAGGCCGTAAGTCTGAAATCGTAGAGCGTCGAGCTGCCGAGCTCAAGATTGACAGCGTATGGCAAGGTGTTAAGGATAAGCGGGAGGCTTGGCAGAAAATCAAGGAAGAAGCTGGCCTAACCAATAGGGAAATTGCTTATGTGGGGGATGATCTAAATGATTTGTCCCTGCTGATGCAGGCAGGCTTGGCTTGCTGTGCGGGTGATGCTCAGCCTGAAGTAAAGGAAATTTCCCATGTGGTTTCTGGTCGTGATGGCGGCAGCGGTGTTGTCCGTGATATTGCAGAGCTGATTCTTAAGACACAGGGCAAGTGGCAGCAGCTGGTGGATGCCTTTGCAGGCAATAAATCAGTACCCAATTATGCCCAATAAGGCTTTCAGCCCCAATTCAGATGTGTTGTTTAGAATAAGTCTTATGATTAAAAGTCCGAAATGGGATAATTCCAATATATCCTATTGTTGCGGAGGAGTATAATGGTATATAATTTACTTATGCTGATGAGCTGGATTGTATGCAGAATGCCTCATAGCTGGCTAATGGTATTGGGCAAGGGCTTAGGGGTGTTGTACTACAAGCTTATAAAGAAACAGCGAAATTTAGCAATAAAGCAAATGAAGGAATCCCTGCAGATTTCCCAGCAGGAGGCTGAGAAGCTGGTACGGCGTTCCTTTATCAATATGGGACGGAATTTTATGGAGGTTCTCTATATGCCGGCCCTGAACAAGAAGAATTTTTCCAAATACATAGAGATAGATCATTTGGAGATTATGGAGCAGGCCTTGGCTGAAAAGCGGGGGGTAGTAGTGCTGACTGGCCATGTAGGAAATTGGGAGTGGCTTTCCGCTTCCTTTACCATGAATGATATGCCGGTAACAGCTATTGCCAAGCCTCAGCCTAATATGGATTACACTCACGCCTTAGATGAGCTGCGCTCCAGAATTAATGTGGAGATATTCTCCCGAGGTACCAGTGAGCTTTTGTCAGCAGCCAAGGCTCTGAAAAAGGGTAAGATACTGGGCTTTTTGGCCGATCAGGATGCTGGCCCGGGAGGTGCTTTTATTGAGTTTTTGGGTAAGACAGCCTCTACTCCTATGGGAGCCGCCGTATTTGCCAAGAAATTCAATTCGCCAGTGGTGCCAGCCTTTATTATCCGTCAGCCAGATGGCCATCATCGGGTAGAAATTGGCGAAATACTTCGCTATGAGGATACAGGAGATTCCGACAAGGATTTGTATAATCTTACCTACAAGATGACCAAGATTTTGGAGAAGAAGATACTGGATAATCCAACTCAATGGCTTTGGTTCCAAAAACGCTGGAACACCAAGCCTGAGCAGCAGAAAATCAAGCATCATACCGTAAAGACAGAGGTAGTACAGAATGACCAAAACGCATAAAATTCTCATAGGCATTGTGGTGGCAGCCTTGGCAGCCCTATGCTATTGGACGGTGCATACCGTTCCTCAGCCTGCCGACGATGCATCGCCTTTGGATAAGCGGGTTATGACCTACAATGGCAATACCATTACTGAGGAAAAGGATGGTAGAAAGTTGTGGGAGCTGACAGCTGAATCAATGGAGGTGGATATTGACACCCAGGATGCCAGTATTACAAATATGGATGCCAAATTCTACACAGAGGATGGACGCACCCTCCATGTTATAGCACCAAAGGCAAATTACAAGGCCAAGGACAAATTCTTGACCGTAGAGGGCGGTATTAAGGGTGATAGCACCGATGGTGCTCATCTTAGAGCAGATAGACTGGAATGGAAGGCCAAGGAAAATCAACTGGCCCTGATTGGCAATGCAGAGCTGCAGAGGGATTCTGATGCAGTAAAGGCCAAGGGGGATAGAATTGAATCCTTGGATGGCTTCAATAAATTCAAGATTATTGGTCATGCCCATTTGGAAAAGGGGAATAAATAATGTTTTATAGAAGAACTTTAGCTAAGGCTTTGGTTATGGCAGCTTTGTCTGGTATAATTGCTACAGGTACTCTCTTTGCTGCTGGAGAGCCTACCTCTCTGGATGCAGATAGTGTAGAATACGATATGGCCACCGGTGTGGTAACAGCCTCCGGAGATGTATTGATGGTTCAAGGAGATCTAAAGGTAACAGGCCAACAAGCCCAGTACAACTCCAAAACCAAGGAGGGCAGCGTGGAAGGAAATGTAATTGCTGTTCAGTCTGCCAAGAATATGCGGGTAACAGCTCATAAGGTTACCAGTGATGCCCAGCAGCATATGGTGGCTACTGGTAATGTATATGGTACAATGGAGGATAAGACCTTTAGCGGGCCTATTGTGGAATATTTCCAGCCACAGGATTATGTGCTGATTCGTCAGGGAGGGACTATTACTTCTAAGGATGGTGTGTTTACTGCTGACGAAATGGAGGGCTATCTCAAGGAGGAGCATCTTATTGGCCGGGGGAATGTTCATGTAGTAAGCCAGCCTAATGATATGGAGGCTGGAGGCGATTTGCTGAATTACTACGGATTGGAGCAGGGCAAAGCTGTGCTGACAGGTAATGCCTGGGCAGTACAGTACAATAACACCCTGAAAAGCAATCAGCTGACTATTTTGTTGGCCAAGGATGGACAGGCAAAGGTTACTGAGTAACATTTCAGAGAAAAATATGCTGTTATAGTTTAGGCTGTAACAATAATCAGGATTTTGGGGGAATTGCCAGGTGCATATTCAAGTAAAAAATTTAGTAAAGACCTTCAAGCATCGCAATGTGGTAGATGGTGTTTCCTTGCGTGTGGACAAGGGTGAAATTGTGGGGCTTTTAGGAGCCAATGGCGCCGGCAAGACCACTACCTTCTATATGATTGTAGGCTTGGAGAAGCCTACCTCTGGTCAGGTAATGCTGTCTGACATAGATATTGGCAAAATGCCTATGTACAAAAGAGCTCGTCTGGGCATCAGCTATCTGGCTCAGGAGGCTTCAATCTTCCGCAATCTTACGGTAGAAGAAAATATTATGTCCATTTTGGAATATGTGGACGAAATGGATGCTGCGGCCAAGAAAAAGAAGCTGGATGCTCTCTTAGAAGAATTCCATGTCAGCCATGTAAGGGAGAGATTAGGCTCAGAACTATCTGGTGGTGAACGTCGACGGGTGGAGATTGCCCGTTGTCTGGCTTTGGAGCCAAAGTTCATTTTGCTGGATGAGCCTTTTGCAGGTGTAGATCCAATTGCTGTAGCAGATATTCAGGGCATTATCAGCTATCTGCGGGAGCGGGGCATGGGCATATTGATAACAGACCACAATGTTGTAGAAACATTGCGTATTGTAGATAGAGCCTATATAATGAATGCAGGAAAGATTTTGGTTGAGGGTGATGTTGACACAGTGCTCAACGATCCAATGGCCATTAAATATTATATTGGTAACAATACTAAGCTATAGGGGAAGATTAAATGCGGATTCATATTTTGGACAAATATATATTCAAAGAGGTCTTTAAGACCTTTATTTTTGGTATCTGTGCTTTTTCAGCAGTATTTATTGGCTCAGGTACCTTGTTCCGCATCGCCCAGTACATTACAGAATATGGGGCTTCCATACCATCTGTTATCAAGATTTTTGTGCTGAGCCTGCCAGGCGTTATTATTTGGACTTTTCCCATGTCCATGCTGCTGGCCAGTCTGTTGACCATAGGCCGGCTTTCTGGCAATAGCGAGATAACAGCTATGAAGTCCTGTGGTATCAGCTTCTACAGGATTGCCTTTCCGCCTATTGTTTTGGGCATGCTGGTCAGCATTTTTGCCGTTATGTTCAACGAATATGTGGTGCCTTGGTCTAATCAGGCCTACAGTAATGTGCTGGAATATGAGATAAAGGGCAATTTGTCCCCTCAGTCTCAGGAGCATATTATCATCAAGGAAATTAAAGAAGGCAAAATTGAAAAGCTGGTATATGCTCGTCAGTTTGTAGCAGATACCAACACTATGGAAGGTATTGCCATGCAGTCCTTTGAAAAGGGTGAGCTGAGGCATGTAGAAAATGCAGAATATGCTGAGTGGAAGGATAATATGTGGACCATGCATAATGGCATGATTTATGATGTTAATAATGGTCAGAATCAGCATACCATGAAGTTTGATACTCAGGTACTGCCGATCAATGAAAGTCCAAAGCAGATCGTGCAGAGTCAGAAAAAGCCTGAGCAGATGACCATGAAGGAGCTGGGAGAACAAATTAGTATTATGAAGTCCCAGTATGTAAATACCAACAAGCTGGAAACAGAACTGCATCAGCGTGTAACTGTGCCTATGGCCAGCCTTATTTTTACCTTGGTAGGTGTGCCATTGGGTATGCAGCCAAATCGTAATAGCTCATCTATGGGCTTTGTGATGAGTATTATTATTATCTTTATATATTATAGCCTTATGACTATGGCAGGAGCCATTGCCCAAAGCGGTGTAATCAACCCTATGCTGGCGGTATGGCTGCCTAATATTATTGGCCTTTTGGCAGGCGGTTATCTTATGCGTCGAATGTCCAAATAGAATGTGTTTTTTTGACAGAGAAGAGAGAAAAGAGGTGGCTCTAACGTGTATGGCGTGGTATTGATACTGGTTCTAGTCATCACAGGAGGAGCCATCGCTTTTATCGGTGATAGAATTGGCTCCAAGGTTGGCAAAAAGAAAATGACCATCCTGGGATTGCGGCCTAAGCATACATCCATATTAGTAACAATTGTGACAGGTATTCTGATTACAACTACTACTCTGGGAGTTATGACTATTATGTCCCAAAATGTGCGGACAGCTCTTTTTGGCATGGAAAAGCTTAATCAGAATATGCAACAGGCCAGAAATGATTTGGCAGAGGCTTTGGCTCAACTGGCTATGGCCAAGGCGGAGCAGGACAAGATAAAAAGCGAGTTGGGAGCCACCAAACAGGAACTGGTGGGCCTGCAGCAGCAAAAGGAACAGCTGGAGGAACGCAGCAGTGAGTTGCAAAGTCTCAATGGTCATTTGGAAAATGCCAATCAGCTGTTAACAGCCAATAATCAGGAATTGGTAGCTAAAAGCGATAAGCTTACCAGAATAAATAATATTCTGGAGGAGGGCAATGAGCGGCTAAGCAAGAGCAACTCAGAGCTTTATCAGATTAATAGAGAGCTGACCACTGGCATTAAGATAATGCGGGAGGGCTCTATTGCTTTTCAGGCTGGAGAGACTCTGGCCAGCGGTGTAATCAAGGGGAAAAGCTCCTTGGATGATATACACACAGATTTAGCCAGACTTTTGGATATGGCTAGATATACGGTGAGCCGCAAGCTGGGAGGGGATATTGCCGACCAGAACAAGGATGTTTGGATTTATCAGCCGGAATTTGATGAGGCAGCTAAATATATTTCCACTCACGAGGGTGAATATGTAGTACGGATTGTGGCTGCTGGCAATTTGATTCAAGGAGAGGCGGTAGCCACCAACCTGAAAATATTCCAGAATAAGACTGTTTACACAGATGGTCAGTTGATTACAGATAAGAATATTACCTTTAATCCAGACAGTACAGCAGAGCTGCAAAGCGTACTAACCAGCTTCCTTAGCAAGGTAAATCATCAGGCCCAGGAGGATGGTATGGTGCCGGACACCTTGAATGGGGCTGTAGGGGTTATAGATTCTCAGCAGATATACAATATTATGAATCAGCTGCAGCATAGTAATGGCAAGGCTGTTATAGCTGCCTTTGCCGATGGAATCACAGATATTGTGGGGCCTCTCCGTATTAAGCTGAAACTTATGGGGACAGGAGCACTGCCATGAATAGGAGAGAGGAATTAGTCTGCGGTCTGGACCCAGGCCGTGATAAATGCGGTTTGGCGGTGGTGGATCGTCAGGGCAGCTGTCTATACCACGAAATTGTTTTTACAGTCCAGCTAGAGGAGCAGCTGAAAGAATTACAGGAAAAATATGGCTTTTCTACCTTGGTTATGGGCAATGGAACCACCAGCAGAGAGGCTGGGGCAAGAGTTCGTCAGAGTCTGCCAGAGGTTAAGCTGCAGGTGGTAGATGAATATAGAACCACCGATGAGGCCAAGGAGGAGTATTGGCGCCTCTATCCTCCTAAGGGATGGAGACGGCTGATACCTCATGGCATGCTGATACCACCAAAGCCGGTGGATGATTTGGCAGCCCTGATACTGGCCCGCCGTTATGTAAAGGCAAAGCAGTAGAATGTGTATATATAGGGGGTTATTTTATGGCAGAGCCACAAAAGCGGCCTGAATGGAATGAATATTTTCTGGATATTGCCAAGGCTGTAGGTCGGCGTTCCACCTGTTTGCGCCGTCGCTATGGAGCTATTATTGTCAAGGACAAGATTATTATAAGCACAGGTTACAATGGCGCCCCTAGAGGGGAGGACAATTGCATTGATACAGGTATGTGTGAGCGGGAAAGACTCCATGTGCCCAAGGGACAGAATTATGAATTATGTGTAGCTGTTCATGCAGAGCAGAATGCTATTATCAATGCAGATCCCAATAAAATGCAAGGAGCAACAGCCTATATTGTAGGCTACAATGCTGATGGCACACTGGCTTCAGGCAAGCCTTGCCTTCTGTGTCGTCGTATGTTGCGGAATGCAATGTTGAAGAAGGTTATTTATCTGGAAACAGATGGCTCAGTAGTGGAAACTACTCCGGAGGAGATTCGGTGATTTTTATTGACAGTTATAGCCAGCTGGGGTAAAATTGGTGTTTGAGAAAGTGGGTGAATGTTCATGCCAAATTATATTTGGGCATTTTTGATAGCACTGTTTGTAGCCCTGATTGCTACTCCCGCAGTAATTGTGCTGGCAGCTAAAACCGGTGCCATGGATGCCCCGGATGCCCGTAAGGTTCATAAGGGGCCTATGCCTCGAATCGGCGGTTTGGCAATTTATGGTGGCTTTATGGCTGCAATTCTGGCCATGTTAAATTTTGCAGAGCTGACTCAGGAGGTAGCCAACGGCGTTATCGGTTTGTTGCTGGGGGGTACCTTGATTGTAGTTATTGGCTTGATTGATGATTACAAAAATCTGCCAGCCAAGGTAAAGTTGTTGGGACAGATTTTGGCAGCCTGTGTGGTAGTTTATTTTGATGTGCGCATTGATGTAATTACAGATCCTTTTGGAGATTATCTATATCTGGAATATCTGGCTGCGCCAGCAACAGTTTTCTGGATTGTAGGCCTAACCAACACCGTAAACCTTATTGATGGCTTGGATGGTCTGGCTGCTGGTGTGTCCACCATTGCCTCCATTACCATTATGCTTGTGGCTCTCCAGGAGGATGTTATGATTGTGGCTCTGTTTACGGCAGCCTTGGCTGGTGCGGCTCTGGGCTTCCTGCGCTACAATTTTAACCCAGCCAAGATTTTTATGGGTGATACAGGCAGTATGTTCCTAGGCTTTATATTAGCGGGAATTTCTGTTATTGGTGCGGTCAAGTGCACTGCCACCATTGCCCTGATTGTTCCTATTTTGGCCTTGGGCTTGCCTATTATGGATACAACCTTTGCCATTATCCGCCGTTATAGAGGTGGTGTGCCTATCTTCAAGCCAGACAAGGGACATCTTCACCATCGCTTGTTGGATTTGGGCTTTAGTCAGAGACAGGCAGTATTGTTAATGTATGTAATCAGTGCCCTGCTGGGACTGAGTGCGGTAGCTCTCAATGAGGTTTCAGGCGGTATGTCTATTGTAATTGTGGTATGCGTACTGCTTCTGGTATTTTTGGGAGCAAGAAAGCTGGGAATTTTCCGGCTTAAGACGAATTAATTCTGTAGAGAGGGGTTTATGATGGCTAAAAAGATTAAGGTCATGACTGTATTTGGTACCCGTCCTGAGGCAATCAAGATGGCGCCTGTAGTGCTGGAGCTAGCAAAGCATCCTGACAAGATTGTACCGGTAGTAACAGTAACTGCTCAGCATAGAGAGATGCTGGATCAGGTACTGAACCTGTTTGACATCAAGCCAGATCACGATTTGGACATTATGGCAGCAGGTCAGACCTTGTTTGATATTACCAGTCGTGCCATGATGGGCTTAGATAAGGTATTGCAGGAGGAAAAGCCGGATATTGTTCTGGTACATGGCGATACCACCACCACCTTTGCAGGGGCATTGGCCTCCTACTATCATCAGACTTCCGTAGGCCATGTAGAGGCAGGCCTGAGAACCTACAATAAATATTCACCTTTCCCAGAGGAAATGAACCGCAAGCTGACAGGCTCCATTGCAGATTTGCATTTTGCACCTACTGAGACTTCTCAGCACAATCTGTTGTCTGAGGCTGTAGATGGGGAAAAGATTTTTGTTACTGGTAACACTGTTATTGATGCCCTTCACAAGACTGTTAATGATGATTTCCAGTTTGAGGACGAGATGCTGCAGCGAATCGATTTTAAAAATAAGCGCATTGTATTGGTAACCACTCATCGTCGTGAGAATCTAGGTGAGCCAATGCGCCATGTATATCAGGCTCTCCGTAGCTTGATTGAGGAGTTTGAGGATGTGGAGATTGTATTCCCTGTCCACAAGAATCCAAAGGTTCGTGAGGTTGTTAATCAGGAGCTGGGTGGATTGGCCAAGGTACATCTGGTGGACCCACTGGACTATGAGCCATTTGCCAACCTTATGCATCGCTCTCATTTGATTCTCACCGATTCTGGCGGCGTACAGGAGGAAGCTCCAGCGTTGGGCAAGCCTGTACTGGTACTGAGAGACACTACAGAGCGTCCAGAGGCCGTAGAAGCTGGCACTGTGAAGCTTATTGGCACAGATAAGGATGTAGTATATAGAGAAGCCAAGGAGCTTCTCACTAATCAGCAGGAATACAACAGAATGTCTGAGGCCTGCAATCCATACGGAGATGGCAAGGCAGCCCAGAGAATCATTCAGGCAATTCTCTATCACTATGGACTGTCCGAAGCAAAGCCAGAACCATTCAAGGCAAAATAAAATAGACAATACAGCATAAATACAAAACTCGTTCTTTTTAGCAAATAGCTTTAAGGACGAGTTTTTATTATGGGATACTGGTATTGTCTATCTTCTGGGAAAATGTTAAAATAATCAGATAGTAACTTACTACTTAGATTTGAGGATAGATTGTATGCGAAGGATTTTTATCAAGGCCAAATTGGCAGATAAATTGGTTATAGATGGCAGTGATGGCTTTCATTTGAGCCGGGTTATGCGGGCCAAGCTAGGGGACCATATTGTGGTGGCTGATGATGTAGGCCAGGTGGGAGAATACGAAATTACTGGCTTTGGCACAGGAGGCTCAGAAGCTGGCGGACTGGTCAAGGTACAGGCGGTTGAATCTCAGCCCCATGGCGCCAATGGGGCCATGGTGGAGCTGTCCCTGGTGCAAAGGCTGGAGGAGTGGACAGAGTCTCCTATAGAGCTGGTATTGGCTCAGTGCCTTCCCAAGGGAGATAAGCTGGAGCTGATTACTCAGAAGGCTACGGAGCTGGGGGTTAATAGAATTGTACCTCTGGTTAGTGAGAACTGCGTAGTAAAATATGATGCCAAGAAGTCTAAGGCTCGTCAGGAGCGGTGGCAAAAAATCGCTAATGAGGCAGGGAAGCAGTGCGGTCGTACCATTCTTCCAGCAGTGGAGCCTATTCAGAGCCTGAAGCAATGGCTGACAGAAATAGCAAGTGAGGTTCAGAAGTCAGAAAATAAAATCTGTCTATGCATGTGCTATGAAAATGAAGAACAGCAGGGGATTAAGGAATTCTTGCAGGCTCACAGGTCTGAGGAGTCTTTTATCTTTATTGTGGGGCCAGAGGGCGGCTTTTCTTTAGCTGAGGCTCATTTGGCACAGGAGCTGGGCATTGCCTCAGTTAGCCTGGGAACTCGGATTTTGCGGGCAGAAACGGCAGCTATTGCCGCTGCTGCTATTATACAGTACGAAAACGGAGATTTAGGAGGAAGATAATTTGTCTAGTGTAGCATTTGTTACTTTGGGCTGCAAGGTCAATCAGTTTGAAACCGAGGTTATGGAGGGCTTGTTCAAGGAAGCAGGCTATGAGATTCTTCCTCATGAAGCAAAGGCAGATATTTATGTTATCAATACCTGCTCTGTTACCAGTCTAGGGGATAAAAAATCCCGTCAGTTGATTCGCAGGGTACAGCGGCAGAATAGTGAGGCTATTATTGCTGTTACTGGCTGCTATGCTCAGATTGCTCCGGAACAAATCAAGGCCATTGAGGGAGTTAGAGTGGTGCTAGGTACGGCCAATCGTTCCCGTATTGTGGAATATGTAGAGCAGGCTATAGCAGGTAATGGCAGGATTATTGACGGCGTAACGGATATTATGAAGGTGCGGGAGTTTGAGGATATTCCTATCTTAGATATGCCTACTCGCACTAGAGCCTTTCTGAAAATTCAGGAGGGATGTACCAATTTCTGCAGCTATTGTATTATTCCTTATACTAGAGGCCCTTTGCGTTCTAGACCTTTGGCCAGCATTCGCCGGGAGGCAGAGAAGCTGTTGGCCAATGGTTTCAAGGAAATAGTTTTTACCGGTATTCATCTAGGGGCCTATGGACGGGATTTCAAGGATGGTACGGATTTGGCTGATGCAGCTAGAGCTGTGCTGGATTTGCCCGGCCTGCGAAGATTGCGGGTTAGCTCCCTGGAATCCATCGAGTTGTCTCCAGAGCTTCTGGAGCTTTTGCGGGAGCATCCCCGGTTTAGTCATCATCTTCATTTGCCTTTGCAGGCAGGCTCTGATTATGTGTTGGAGAAAATGAACCGCCATTATAATAGAGAGGAATTTGCTCAGCTGTTGGCACAGGTAAGGCAGGCTGTGCCGGGAGTAGCTGTTTCTACAGATGTAATAGTTGGTTTTCCTGGGGAAACAGAGGAAATGTTTGCTGAAAGTCTGGAGTATATCCGCAGTCTGGGTTTTGCTCGGATGCATGTATTCCCATATTCTCCTCGTACTGGTACTCCAGCGGCTGTTATGCCTAATCAGGTGCCAGATCCGGTGAAAAAGGATAGGGTTCATCGCTTGCAAAAGTTGGGGGAGGAAATGTCTGAGGCTTTCTGCAGCCAATATCTGGGTACAACCCAGCAGGTATTATTTGAAACCTGCCATGAGGGCCAGTCCAATGGACTGACGGATACCTATATCAGGGTATATACTGATGACAAGGTGGAATTAGGAGAAATTTATCATGTTTCCCTGCAAAGATTGTACAAAGACGGGGTTTATGGTAAAATAGTTAGTGCAGTTCAAATTTGATTGATAAAAGCGGGGAGGTGTACAAAGATGGCAGATTGTATTTTTTGCAAGATTGCAGCTAAGGAGATTCCTTCTACAGTAGTATACGAGGATGAGCAGGTATTGGCCTTTAAGGATTTGGAGCCACAGGCACCTTTTCACGCTTTGGTAATTCCTAAGAAGCATGTGGAGAGTGTTGGCGCTCTGACTGCTGCTGACAAGGAGCTGGCAGGTCATATTCTCTGTGAGGTTATTCCTCAGATTGCCAAGGAAAACAAGCTGGATAAGGGCTTCCGTGTGGTGGCCAATACTGGCGACGAAGGTGGTCAGACCGTAAAGCATTTGCATTTCCATGTGCTGGGCGGTCGTTCCATGCAGTGGCCTCCAGGCTGATGTAGATGAGTCCACAAGCATATTGAGAATGCTTAGCAAAAATATTACTATATGATTTGACATTATATAGTATATTTTGTTATACTATTAAGGTGTAGTTGTAAAATACACTCCCAAGTCAATTGGAGGGGGGGAAAAATAGATGGCAAACGAGATTAAGGTTGGTAAGAACGAGACCATTGATAGCGCACTGCGTAGATTCAAGCGTATGAGCCAGAAGGCTGGTACTTTGGCAGAGGTTAGAAAGCGCGAGCACTATGAGAAGCCAAGCGTACGCCGTAAGAAGAAGTCTGAGGCAGCCCGCAAGCGCAAGTTCCGTGCATAAGACACGACTCATAACTAAGCATAATAAAACCACAGTTATTCGTAGCTGTGGTTTTTTGCTGTGATTTTTAATCTGGTATTATTAAAGTGTGGTGAAGATAAGGTGAGCCTGTCCCTCAATGGTGTACTCTCCCATATTGGCTGGCAGGAATACGCTTTGACCGGCTTTCATAGGGAGCTTTTCTCCTTGATGAGTCAGCAACAGATTTCCCTCTAGTACAGTGAAGGTATGGAAGCTTTCGGTATCTGCCTTGAGATGGTTGGCGCCAGATAGTTCAATGCTGTAGGTGCTGAAATATTCACAGCTGACCAACAGCTCGGCGATGCAATCAGAGGAAAGTGCTGCCTGCTGACGCTTATCCACCAGTGGCAGAGGTTTCAGACTGCACACCTCAGTGCCCTGCTGTACATGGAGCTGACGAGGTTTGCCGTCATTGCCTACACGGCCGTAGTCGTAAAGGCGATAGGTGGTGTTGGAATTTTCCTGTACCTCTGCCAGCAGGATGCCCTTGCCGATGGCGTGAATTGTGCCAGCTGGAATAAAGAAAACATCCCCTTTTTTTACTGGGGCATGATGACAGATTTCGGTAATAGTGCCATTCTTCAAGCTGTCTGCCAGTTCCTGACGGGTGATTTCTTTTTCTAGGCCATAGAGCAGCTCAGCACCAGGTTCGGCATCAATAACATACCACATTTCGGTTTTACCCAGCTCCCCTTCGTTTTTCAGGGCATAGGCATCATCTGGATGAACCTGTACGGACAGATTGTCTTTGGCATCAATGAGCTTAATCATAATAGGGAAGTTCTTGGAGTCCTTGCCTTTGGTACCCAATAATTCCATGCCATTTTTCTCCAGATATTTTTCCAGAGTTTCGCCTTTGGCTGGGCCATTGGCAATAACACTAGGCCCGGCAGGATGACAGGAAAGCTCCCAGCTTTCAGCCAGCTTGTCAGCGGTAGATACCTTGTTATATATTTCTCTCAGACGGGTGCCGCCCCAAATATAGTCCTTGACTGGAGCCTGCATAAGTAATGGATAAAGCATAAAATACATCCTTTCTCTATAGGTGCTTGCGGGTGAATACAAACAAAAGTATAGTTTTATTATAGAAAAATCATAATTTTTTGTCAAAGTGAGAATTAAAATACATAAGGAGATTTGCATTGTTGCAGAAACAATATGAAATATATTGTTGTTTGTGCACATAGAAGTAGCTGTAAAATTGATTGATAAGAATTATCAAAATATCAAATGAACAGAAAAATATGCGGATATTCTGAAAAAATATAGCCATTTAATTGAGAAAAATTGGGTGTATATGCATATGTGGGTAAAATTCACACAAATGAACAAATGTCAAATATATAAAATAGTAAATTTCTCATAATAAATGTTTATGAAATATGCAAACTGTGCTATAATGAATTAGGGTTGTGAAAACAACCGCAATTGATTCTTATTTTTTCATAATGATATCAGCGTAGATATCAGGTTGAAGAATGGGAATATCGTAGTATTTTCTGTCAGAGGGGGAGGACAAATATGACAGGGATAATTTTGGCCAGCCATGGTGGGCTGGCAGAGGGTGTAAAGCAGTCCGCCGGCATGGTTTTCGGGCCACAGGAGGATCTGGTGGCAGTAACACTGTTGCCAGAGGATGGCCCAGATAGCTTCCGTGCCAAGCTGGAAGCTGCTGTAGACACTCTTTCCAACAAGGAGGAGGTTTTATTCCTGGTAGATTTACTGGGAGGCACTCCTTTCAATCAGTCAAGTGCCGTACTGAAAGGCCATGAGGACAAGTGGGCAATTGTAACAGGCCTGAGCCTGCCAATGTTGATTGGTGCTTTGGGTGAGCGCATGGGTGACGAGAATATGCCAGCTCACGAGATTGCCAAGAACATTATTGCTCCATCCAGAGAGGCTGTTAGCGTAATGCCTGAGTCTCTGGAGCCAGCACCTGTACAGGCTGCTGCTACTGCTGCTGCACCTGCAGGGGCAATTCCACCAGGAACTGTTCTGGGAGACGGTCATATCAAATATGTACTGGCTCGGGTAGATTCCCGTCTGCTTCATGGTCAGGTAGCAACTGCTTGGACCAAGAGCGTTAAGCCAGATCGTATTATCGTTGTATCTGACGCTGTATCCAAGGATGAACTGCGCAAGGGTTTGATTACTAAGGCGGCTCCTCCAGGGGTAAAGGCTCATGTAATTCCTTTGAAGAAGCTTATTGAGGTGGAGAAGGATCCACGTTTTGGTGCTACTAAGGCAATGCTTCTTTTTGAGAATCCAGAGGATGCTTTGACCGTTATCAAGGGCGGTGTCAATATTAAGACTCTGAATATCGGTTCTATGGCTCATTCCGTGGGCAAGGTACTGGTAAACAAGGTTATTTCCATGGGCAAGGAAGATGTAGCTACCTTTAAGGAGCTGAAGCAGCTGGGCATCAAGTTTGATGTGCGCAAGGTTCCAGCTGATGGCCAGGATAACCTTGATGCTCTCCTGCAGAAGGCAGAAGCTGAGCTGAAATAATATTTACTTATAAAGGTTTATCTAAATATTGATTTGGAGGTTATATTATGGGTACTTTTACCATAATTGGTATTATAATAGTAGCGCTCCTGGCTGGTATGGAGAGCGTACTTGATCAGTTTGAATTCCATCAGCCAATACTGGCCTGCACACTGGTTGGTATTGTAGCTGGTGACCCAGTTCCATGTATTATTCTGGGCGGTACTTTGCAGATGATTGCTCTGGGCTGGGCTAACATTGGTGCCGCTGTAGCACCTGATGCTGCCTTTGCTTCTGTAGCATCAGCTATCATTTTGGTACAGGGCGGCCAGGGGGTTGCTGGTGTACCTACTGCTATTGGTATTGCAATTCCTCTGGCAGTTGCAGGTTTGTTCACCACCATGATTGTTCGTACTCTTTCTGTACCTATCGTACATTTGATGGATGGTGCAGCTGAGAAGGGCAACTTTGGTGCTATGGAGTTCTGGCAGGTTGCTGCAGTAATTATGCAGGGCTTGCGTATTGCCATCCCATCTGTAGCTTTGTGCTTTGTTCCTGCTGATGTTGTACAGGCAGGTCTTCAGTCCATTCCTGCTTGGCTCACCACTGGTATGGCCATCGGTGGCGGCATGGTTGTTGCTGTAGGTTATGCAATGGTTATCAATATGATTGCCAATAAGGAAACCTGGGCATTCCTTATCCTAGGCTTCTGCGTAGCTGCTTTGACAGAAATCACCCTTATTTCCCTTGGCGCTATTGCCATGGCTATTGTATTCATCTATCTCCACCTGCTGAACAACGGCGGTGGCGGTGGAAACGGCGGTAACGGCGGTTCCAACGACCCTATAGGTGATATTTTGGATGATTATTGATTAGAAAGTGGTGATTGACATGGCAGATAATAAGAATACTTTAAGTAAGTCTGATCGTTTGAAGGTTTGCCTGCGTTCCCAGTTTTTACAGGCATCCTGGAACTATGAGCGTATGCAGAACGGCGGTTATGCCTTTTTGATGATTCCAGCTATCAAGAAGCTGTACAAGGAAAAGACTGAGCAGATTGCTGCATTGAAGCGTCATATGGAGTTCTTTAACACTCATCCATATGTGGCTGCCCCTATTATCGGTGTAAACTTGGCCTTGGAGCAGGAAAGAGCTAATGGTGCTCCAGTAGACGATGCTGCTATTCAGGGTGTTAAGGTTGGTATGATGGGCCCTCTGGCTGGTATCGGTGACCCTGTATTCTGGTTCACTCTCCGTCCTATTCTGGGTGCAATGTGTGCATCTATTGCTATGGACGGCAATATGCTTGGCCCTATTCTGTTCTTCCTTCTGTGGAACGTGATTCGTCTGGGCTTCCTGTGGTACACTCAGGAATTCGGTTACAAGGTTGGTGGCCGGATTACCGAGAATATGTCTGGCAAGCTCTTGGAGAATATTACCCGCGGTGCTTCTATCTTGGGTATGTTTGTCCTGGGTGCGTTGGTTCAACGGTGGGTTAGCATCAAATTTGCCCCTGTGGTTTCCAGCATTCAGCTTTCCAAGGGTGCATATATTGAGTGGGATCAGCTGCCTGCAGGCGGCGAAGGCATCAAGATGGCCCTCCAGCAGGTTGCTTCTGGTATGTCCTTGGAGCCTGTAAAGGTTACTACCCTGCAGAATAACTTGGATGCTTTGATTCCAGGTTTGACTCCACTGCTGCTGACTCTCCTGTGCATGTGGCTTCTGAAGAAGGGCGTATCCCCAATCATTATCATCATCGCTCTGTTTGCCGTAGGTATTGTAGGCCATATCATTGGTCTCCTCTAATTTACAGCATTAGCGGATAAATTCAATCTCACTAAAACCTGAATAAATAAAGGGCCTGCTCCATTTTTGAAGCAGGCCCTTTTCGGGTGTAATAGAATAATATGAGTAATTAACAAGCAAAATTGAACTACTGCAGCAGGGACAGTACATTGGAACTTTGCTGATTGGATTGAGCCAGCATGGATTGAGCTGCCTGACTAAGGAGGTTTTCTCTAGTGTAGGAGGTCATTTCCTTGGCCATATCAGCATCCCGGATTACAGATTCTGCTGACTGGATATTGGTACGGGCGGTAACAATATTGTCAATGGTATAGCTAAGCCGGCTCTGAATGGCTCCAATGGTGGTTTGCTGGTTCAGGGCCTTGGATAGGGCATTGTCCAGCACCTCAATGGCGGCATTGGCGTGAACCTGATTGGATACGCTGACATAGGAGCCATCACTGCCACGGAGAGCAAGGGCATGAGCACGCATATCTGTCAGGCCTACCTTGATGGTTTGATTGGCTTTACTGCCTATTTGGAGTACCAAGGCATTATCATCAGAAGCATTCTGAGCTCGCAGAACTTCATGGAATTGATTCAGTTTGGCATTGGTTGAGGTTTTGACCTTGCCATCCCGGTCGGTAATGGAAAAGGTAATGCCTCCTAGCTGCTGTTTCAGGCCACATTCAGTTTCATCCAATGTGGGAGGATTGCCCCAATTGGCCATTCCTACTGTAATGGTAGTAGTATTTTTTCCGCTAGGGGGAGATACTTTATTGTCAAAACCATCATATCCATAATATTCCTGGTTGTCAAAGAAGCTAAGATGACCTACAAAGCCATCTTGTTTTATATCTTCCCAAACACTACTGGCAACTTTTTTGCCATCTTTATCCAGGATACCACCCACGCCAGAAAACATATTCGCCAGAGTATTTTCGGCAACATCATAGGTTCTGGTATAGGTTTTACCATCCTGTACTACGGAAATCGTAATCTTGTCGGAGGCAAGAATGCCAAGATTTTCTCCGTTTTTGTCCGTGAAATCTGTTAATTTACGACCATCCTTCGGAAGGTTATCTGGCTCAGAAAGGTAATCATTGGCAAAAACTGTGGCCGTAGCCTTAATAGCATGATTCTTGGAGCCGTCTATTAGATATTTGCCATTGTAGGTTACATGGGCATTATCGTCAATCTGGTCAATCATCTGATTAAATTCCTTTTGGATAATCTGCCTATCGGCATCTGTATTGGTGTCATTGGCGGCATCAATGGCTTTTTCCTTCATGGTGCGGATAATATCCACTGTAGAGCTAACAGCCCCTTCTGCCACCTTCATCATACTTGTGCCGTTTTGGGCATTTTGCTCGGCCTGAGACAGAGCGCGAATCTGTACCCGCATACCTTCGGAAATAGCATAGCCAGAGGCATCATCTGCCGCTCCGTTGATTTTCAAGCCAGAAGCGATTTTCCCTAGCTGGGACTGAGTCTTTTTCGTGTTGGCGGTAAGAATATTTTGGATTCTCAGAGAATCCATATTGTTTTTGATATGCATTGCCATGATAATGGCCTCCTTTGGCAGGTCATTTTGGTAAATTCATCTCTTAGTTAGTGAGGGTGCTGGTCAGCAGGAAAGGTTATACCAGCCTGTTGACGGGCTTTTTCCGCAGCTTCTGCCACCTGTAGAGAAATATTTAGATACAAATCCCTAGCGGCAAAATCCCTGTTAGCCAGTATGGCAGCAAAATCCGCAAATTCGTGACTCAGTCGGTGAGGGTATTGATTCAGGGCATACTCCTGAATTTGTTCCTCCCCACGGATTTGCCAGGCAATCTTCTCCAATTGGTTGGGAGCAGTTTCCACCTTTAGCCAGCCCTTTTCGCCCTGAATCAAGCAGGTGCTGGGACTGCCAGAGTCCTTAGCCCCAATGGCCAGAGCCTGAAATTCAGGATAGCTCATTAGCACTACCCCAGAGGTATCAATGCCGTTAAAGCCCTTGTGAGCCTGATAAATAAGATTATTTGGCATACCAAAGAGGCCAATAATCAAATTCAGATTATAAATATTTATATCGTACAGAGCTCCGCCAGAAAGCTGGGGATCAAAGGCTGGCAGCACTGTACCATTTAGATATTTGTCATAGCGGCTAGAATATTGAGAATAATTGGCCTGTACCATGCGGATAGGGCCAAGCCTTGGTAATAACTCCTGCAGCTTGTGGAAATTTGGCATATGAAGCAGGGAAACCGCCTCCCAGAGAAACAGTTTCTTTTCCTTGGCCAGATGAACCAGCTCCTGCACCTCTCTAAGATTGGAGCCAAAGGGCTTTTCTACAATAACATTATGTCCAGCTAGCAAGGCTTTTTTGGCGTACTCATAATGAGCACTGTTTACCAGGGCAATATATGCTGTGTCTATATCTGCCTGCTCAAGAAAGGCTTCATAATCAGTATAGACCTGGGAGATATTATTCTCCTGTGCCAAGGCCTGTCCCTTGGCCTCACTGTGGGGACGTACCCAGATAGCCTGTATCTCTATGGTGTTAATAGGTTTTAGGGCTATTAATACATCCTTGACAATGCCACCGGAACCAACAATGCCTAGTTTCATATCTATCATCCTTTGCTATGTGTTTCGCTAAAATCTTAATTATATTATACAATAAACTATTGGTCATTGACTATGAGTATTTTTCTGTTAGAATTTTCAATTAGGAGGTAGTGATTATGAAGGAAGTTTTACACACAGCCCATCAGTGGATGGAAGCATATATGAAGTCCTTTTACTGTGAGGATAAGGATATTATGTTTGGGATTCAGATGAAGGACAAGCATACTGGCTATGTTACGACCAATGCCAGACAGCTGGCCCTGCATTTGCAATTGTCTTCTCATGATGTGGATTTGGCAGAGCTGATTGGTTTACTCCATGATGTGGGCAGGTTCCGTCAGTGGCAGTTATATAAGACCTTTGTGGATGCCAAATCTGAGGATCATGCTGACTTGGGAGTAAAGGTGATTAAGGAGCTGCCTTTTTATGATTTACTGGGGCAGGAAGAAAAGGATTTGGTGCTTTTTGCCATTAAGAATCATAATAAAAAGGAAATTGCTCCAGCACCGGATAAAAGGCATTTGCTTTTTGCCAAAATCATAAGAGATGCAGATAAGCTGGATATTTTCCGAGTGTTGGCTCCATATCTTACGGCTAATCCTGATGCAGAAGGGCAGTCTGCTGCTATTCGCAAATTTATGAAGGGACCTAATGGAGATGCCACTGGGGAGATGGGGGTATTTGCGCCTGGATTCTTGGAGAAATTTGTAAGAGGGGAGCAGGTGGATTATACTATGATTCGCACTAATGAGGATAGGAAGCTGGTGCGGTTGATGTGGGTATATGATGTGAATTATGCTTGGACTTTGCAGCGGATTCGGGATAAGGGATATATAGATGCCATTATTGCAAATTTGCCGGATAGTGAGATGCTGCGTCAGGGTGTGGAGAGATTGCAGAAATATGTGGACAACAAATGCGCCAGCCCTGATATGGCATAATTCTGATTTGCCGAATACATTTTATGCACTATTAATGGCGATATGGGAGTACCCTTTCAGGCACGCTCTCGCTACTTTTCT